>SMXL01000147.1 GCA_004356385.1 Bacteroidota bacterium | reverse complement strand
GGTCTTTCCGCGACATAGTAGACGAAAATGCCGAAATCGTAGAAAAACTGGGTGTGGACGAAATTGAGGACGCTTTTGACCCGCATTACCATCTCAGAAATGTTGACGAGATTTTTGAGCGCGTGGGTCTGGGCTAAATTTGAAGGGTTCTTGAGCGGCCGGGACCGGGCGAAACGTGAGGTGTCTACAAGCGCGTTGGCCTGCGCTATGCTCGCCGCGTCTTGGAATCTTCGTTCACGATAACGGGAATTCGCTGATAGGTCTCGAACCGGAACCCGTCGTGCGAGCGAATTTTCTTCTGCTCATACATGGAGCCGAGCAGGTGTTCGTACGGGGGGAAGAAAACGTCCCCTTCATGGCGCCCCTCGACAATGGTCAGCTCCAGGCGATCGGCAAAAGGGAGAAACGCTTTGTACACGCTGGCTCCGCCGCCAACAAAGACGCGTTTGGCATCACCGACGGCCTTCATTGCCGAATCAATACTTTTGAACACCTCGACATTTTGGAATTGCGGATAAGATGCGTCGTGCGCCAGAACCAGATTCCGCCGGTTCTTCAGGGGTCCACCGAACTGGTTCACCAGTGACTCGAATGTTCGATGGCCCATGACAATTGGGTGTCCGTACGTGAGCTCCTTGAACCGCTTCAGATCAGCGGGAAGGTTCCACGGTAAGTCCTGGCCCTTACCGATAACGCGGCTGTCTTCGCCGATGGCTGCGATAATGACGATTTCAGGTCCTTTCATAATCGAAGTAAATATCGCACAATCAGAGGCATGAAGAACCCAAAATAAGTAGAAAGAAAAAAAGACGATAGCCCGAGTGACTCAGGCGAACAAATATCAGACCGCCACAGGCGCCTTTATCGACGGATGAAACCGGTAATTCAATAGCTCTAAGTCCTCGTATTCATAGTCGAATATGGAAATGGGCCTTCTGAGAATTCGAAGCTCCGGAAGCGGATACGGATCCCTCGATAACTGTTCCTCAATCTGATCGAGATGGTTGAGGTAAATGTGTGCATCACCTATGGTATACACGAGTTCGCCCGGAGACAGATCGGTTTGCTGGGCGACCAGGTGAAGCAGGAGGGCATATTCAGCGATATTAAATGGCGCGCCAAGGAATAAATCGTTCGAACGCACATACAGCTGGCACGATAGCCTGCCGTCTCCCACGTAGAATTGAAAAAACATATGACAAGGGGGAAGGGCCATATCGGGCACGTCGGCCACGTTCCAGGCATTGACGATATGTCTTCTCGAATCGGGATTCGATCGAATGCTTTCGATGAGCTGCTCAATTTGATTAAACGTTTGACCGTTGGCACCGGCCCAGTCGACCCACTGTTTCCCGTATACCGGCCCGAGATTTCCATTTTTGTCGGCCCACGGATCCCAGATATGAACACCGTAGTCATTCAAATACCGGATATTCGTATCGCCCCGCAAAAGCCATAGCATTTCGACCGCGAGTCCTTTGAAAAATGTTTTCTTGGTGGTGACGAGCGGGAAGCCGTCTTCGAGATCAAACCTCATTTGATATCCAAAAACACTTTTCGTGCCCGTGCCCGTTCGATCCGTTTTTGATATTCCGTTTTCGCGAACGTGGCGTAGCAGGTCTTGATACTGCTTCATGGAGAAGGGATCTTTTAGATTTCAAGCGAATAGATGAGAAGGTCGACGGCTATCCCTCAATTGATATGTTCCGGGTTGCTTTGCCGTCCCCGATCACCCGGTGACCAATCTACGAATCTCTTTGCTTTTGCTCATGCAGAATGTCCCCCAAAACTTGCACCGGATTCAGGGAGTCAATCATCTGAATAAAGTGCTGGACTACGCCCCGTTGGTTGAGGATGAAGGCCGGGCAACCGTTCATCTCTCACCGGAAGACTGGCATGTGGTTATGGACACCCTCTTCCATATGAAGACCCCGAAAGAAGAATTGCCCGATGCGATTTCGGAATTCGAATTGACCAATGACGGTCGAACCATTCAATTGACGACGTCGGATATGGTTATCGACGTCGAGCAGATCTAGGCACTAGTTGGATGCGGCTGAAAGGTCGAATCGTGGAATGGCAACGTGAAATTGTTCACCCTGCTCGGATTCCATGATGTAATGCCCTTCCATAAATCCTGTAAAGGTCTCGAGCACACAAAACGAGTTGTACTCGTGTCTTTGGCCAGGAGAAATAATGGGTTGAACTCCAATCACACCGTCCCCTTCAACTTCCTGGACATTGTCATTGGCATCGTGAATGAACCAGTGGCGCTTGAGCAGCTGAACATTTTCCGTTCCTCCGTTCTCAATTCGAATGAAGTATCCGAAAACGAATCGTCTGTTTATCACATCCGAGCGCCCATCGAGGTAGACAGGTCGGACCGTGACACGGATATTTTCGGTAACGGAGGTATACGGGATCATTAGGAAGATAATAAACAGGTTTTTGAGCTCCGACGCGCTGAAAGTACGATTCTACCCGTTCAAGTGCGATCTGTGCCCAAAAACAGAATAGTACCGTAAAAGCGCCCTCTGTGACGAACCCAGAACAAATGTCGATGAAGGGTAAACATTAAAATCGCAACTAAATCGTCCCTAAAGTATACTAGGGGACAGGGCCAATTTCGAAGCTCAAATCGTTTCACTTCCGGGGCTTCTCACGCCTCCTCCTGAACCAGCAGGACGTTCCATTCTTTAACCGATCGCTTTCGAATGTCAAAAATAGTCGTTGAAACGATATCAGAAGCTACGGTTTTGTTTGCCGGAGATTCGGGTGATGGAATGCAGGTGACCGGGACGCAGTTCACTCTGGCGACCGCCCATGCCATGAATGACCTGGCGACCCTACCGGATTTTCCAGCTGAAATCCGCGCGCCGGCCGGTACGACGTACGGTGTCAGTGGCTACCAGTTGAAGTTTGGATCCGCGGACGTCAGAACGCCGGGAGATGAGGTCGATTTATTGGTAGCCATGAACCCGGCTGCTCTTGTCGTGAATCTGGGCCGCGTACGAATTGGTGGGACCATCCTGGTGAACATCAATTCCTTCGACCAGAAGAATTTTAAGCTGGCCAATATCGAATCGAATCCACTCGAAGACGGATCCCTCGACAAATTTCGCGTCATCTCGGTGGAACTCACTCGTCTGACTCGCGAGACGCTGGCCGACTCGGATCTTACTCACAAGGAGATCGATCGCTCGAAAAATATGTTTGCGCTGGGACTCGCCCTATGGATGTATTCGCGTCCCATCAAGCCCGCTGTCGACTGGATTTCGACAAAGTTTGCGAAGAAGGAGAACATCAAGAACGCGAACCTTCAGCTTCTCCATAAAGGGTATCATTTCGGCGAGACCACGGAGCAGTTCGCCTTCCGCTACGAGGTCAATCCGGCTAATCTTTCTGCCGGGAAATATCGTGTGATTCAGGGAATTACGGCTTTAGCGATGGGCTTAGTTGCGGCGGGCCAGAAGAGCGGGCTCAAAATATTTTACGGGTCGTACCCCATCACACCGGCTTCGGATCTTTTGCATGCTCTGAGTCGCTATAAGAATTACGGCGTCATCACGATGCAATCCGAAGATGAAATTGGAGCCGTCGGAAGCGCCATCGGTGCGAGCTTCGGAGGAAATTTGGGTGTGACTGGGACATCGGGCCCAGGTCTTGCGCTTAAATCCGAGGCCATTAACCTGGCTCTGATCGCCGAGCTTCCTCTCGTCATCATAAATGTGATGCGGGGAGGGCCGTCAACCGGACTACCCACCAAAACCGAGCAGAGCGACCTGCTGCAGGCGATGTATGGACGGAATGGCGATTCTCCGTTACCGATTATCTCATCCAGTACGCCTGGCGACTGCTTCGAGACGGCTTACGAAGCATGCCGAATCGCAGTCAAGTATATGACGCCCGTCATTCTTTTGTCAGATGGATATCTGGCGAATGGAGCAGAGCCGTGGTTGATTCCCGACGCGGATTCTTTGCGGGATTTCGAAGTCAAATTTGCCCCAGCGCGGAAAAGCTCAGAGAATGGAGAGGACGTGTTTCTGCCGTATACCCGAGACGAAACGACACTTGCCAGACCTTGGGCCAAGCCCGCAACGCCCGGATTGGAACATCGAATCGGCGGCCTGGAGAAAGAGAACATTTCCGGAAACGTATCCTACGAACCGGACAACCATCAACTCATGACGGATTTGCGTGCGGAAAAGGTCGAGCGCATCAAAGCCGAGCACACTCCGCTGAAAATTTTCGGAGATGACTCGGGCGATTTACTCGTTATCGGATGGGGATCAACAAAAGGATCTATTGAAGCCGGGGTTTCTAGAGCTCGAAATGCTGGACTCTCGGTCAGCGCTGTGCATATTAGGTTTCTTAATCCGTTGCCAGACGAATTGGGTGTAATTGCTGCAAGCTTTAAGAAATGGTTGGTTCCAGAGCTGAATAACGGTCAGTTGGTCAAAGTCCTTAGAGATCGTTTTCTACTCGACATGAGGCCGTTGAATAAGGTTGAGGGGATGCCCTTCAAAGCGAGTGAGATTTCAGACAAGATTTCCGAGATGATCGGTTCGACAGAGCGAATCCCAGAGAATTAGGAGAAACAACAACCTATGTCAGACAAAGACCGACCTTCTTCAAAGCCTCCCGGGCGCAAACCGACGATGCCGCCGGGCAGCAAGGCCAAGGCGCCGACGATGCCGCCGGGCATGAAGACCAAAGCGCCGACGATGCCACCGGGTATGAAGACCAAAGCTCCGACGATGCCGCCGGGCAGCAAGGCCAAGGCGCCGACGATGCCACCGGGCATGAAGACCAAAGCGCCGACGATGCCGCCGGGTATGAAAAAGTCACCTGGAAAACCGCCCGCAGAAACGCCCGATGGAGATCCGGTTTCGCTGCCGGTGATTGGCGACGGACCATCGAAGCTGACCCGGGCCGATTACACGTCCGACCAAGACGTGAGGTGGTGTCCGGGATGCGGAGACTACGCCGTCTTGGCAACGGTTCAACGTCTCATGCCCGAATTCGATGTGCCCAAGGAAAACGTCGTGTTTATTAGCGGAATTGGATGTTCAAGTCGATTTCCTTACTACATGAAGACGTATGGCATGCATTCTATTCACGGACGCGCTCCAACTATCGCTACCGGACTCAAGGCGAGTCGGCCGGAGCTGGACGTTTGGATCGTGACTGGAGACGGTGACAGTCTGTCCATAGGTGGGAATCACATCATCCACATGATGCGGCGGAACATCAACCTGCAAATTCTGATGTTTAACAATCAGATTTACGGCCTAACCAAAGGGCAGTACAGCCCGACGTCAGAAGTCGGTAAGATTACCAAAAGTACTCCGTTTGGATCGATTGATCATCCGTTCAATCCAGTAGCCCTCGTGCTGGGCGCTGAAGCGACGTTCGTGGCCCGCACTATGGATCGAGACCCAAAGCACATGAAAAAGATGCTGATCGAGGCACACGATCATTCAGGGACCGGATTTCTGGAGATTTATCAGAACTGTAACATCTTTAACGACGGTGCTTTCTTTGAGTACACGGAAAAAGCCACTAGAGATGCAAGCACAGTAGAAATCGAACACGGCAAGCCGCTGGTATATGACAACGGCAATAAGGGGCTTCGATTGGATGGTTTCAAGATAAAATCGATCGATCTCACGAATGGTAAATGGTCTGTTGATGACTGTTTGGTATACGACGAGACCAATCGAGATCTGGCCGGAATCGTTTGCCGTGTTTTCTGGAGCAAAGACCTTCCCCAACCATTCGGCATCTTCTATCGAGAGCAGAGAGAGACGTATGAGGAAACGCTGCACAATCAGATCGAGTCTGTCATTCAGAAAGTAGGGAAGGGTTCGATCGAAGAATTGCTTCACGCTGGCGACACCTGGATTGTTGAGTAGTGGAATATGGGCTCGTTCGGGCGTTCGCGCGATTGGAAGTTTCTTTGAGTGTTCGTAAATTGCTTGGCTAGGATTTGTACCGTTAGAATTAAGAATTATTTGTCTGTCATGAAGAACGATATTCATCCAGATTATCATTTTATCAAAGTAACGCTGGCCGATGGTTCCACGTTTACGACTCGCTCGACCATGAAGGGAGAGGAGTACAAGTCGGAAGTGGACTCAACGAATCACCCCTTCTACACCGGCCGGAGACAGTATGTGGACACGGCAGGACGAGTCGAGAAATTTCGTCGTCGTTATGGCACGAAGACAGCTGACGAAGCCGAAACGGAGTAGTAAGCGGTTCACACCGTTTAGAGAGGCGGTCTGTATTTGCAGATCGCCTTTTTTTGTAGAGAGAAATTTACACCGTTGCCATCAGGACGGATTTTTCATTGATCTGTGGTACCACGTTCATGAATGTAGTTGAACTCATACGAACGAAGCGGGACGGCGGGCATCTTGATTCGGCGCAGATTCATGCGCTGATTGAGTCGTACACGGCCGGTGACGTTCCTGATTATCAGATGAGCGCGTTTCTGATGGCGAGCTTCCTGAACGGCATGTCCGACGACGAGGCCGTTGCCCTGACGGATGCCATGCTCGCCTCGGGCGAGCGGATAGACCTCAGTTCGGTTCCAGGAATCAAAGTCGACAAGCACTCGACCGGAGGAGTGGGCGACAAGGTGTCTCTAATCCTGGCCCCTCTGGTTGCGTCCTGCGGCATTCCAGTCCCGATGATTTCTGGCCGCGGACTGGGGCACACGGGTGGAACGCTGGACAAACTCGAATCCATTCCCGGTTTTTCGACCGACATGGACAGCAAGGCTTACCGCGAGCAGCTGGAGAGAATCGGTATAGTCATGATCGGACAGACGGAGGACATCGCCCCGGCGGACAGAAAACTGTATGCGCTACGGGATGTGACGGGGACGGTCGAGTTTATTCCGTTCATTACGGCCTCGATTATGAGCAAGAAACTGGCGGAAGGATGCGACGCTCTGGTGTTGGATGTTAAATTCGGCTCTGGGGCCTTCAAGAGTGAAGAGGCGTCGGCGATCACGCTGGCCGAGAAGCTGGTCGCCATAGGCGAGCGATTTGGCAAGAAAACTGTCGCATGGATGACCGATATGTCTTCACCTCTGGGCCATGCAATCGGAAATTGGCCTGAAATGGAAGAATCAATTGCCTGCCTGCGCGGGAAAGACGTACCCGATCTTATGGAGGTTACGCTGATGCTCGCCGCTGAAATGATTGTGCTCGGTGGGAAGTCTGAAACGATAAAATCGGCTACAGAGATCGCGCAACGGGCCATCTC
>SMXL01000146.1 GCA_004356385.1 Bacteroidota bacterium | reverse complement strand
CTATTCTGAAAGGGACGGCGAGACGGCAGCGTTACTTCGCCTGGGTAGTGAACGCCTCCGAAACAAAACTCAGACGGCCACAGCGGTCCTGAACATGATCCGGCTTCGACTGTTGCGTTCGCGGTCTGGATGATGGACTCTTCGTGACGGTTCTGGATGAGGTGCTTGCCAGGTACCTCCGATTCCTTCCGACACGATTGTGGAAAACCTGCAGAGATTAGCGGGCACGGCTCGGTTATATTCTCAGCAGTATGGTGTCTTGGTGATCGATGGGACCTTTATGGGGTCTATGACACACGGTTGTCACCGAATCATTGTAATTTTCCATGATGTGATCAGACTTCGTCTCTAGATTGGAAACAACGCAATAAACCGGTCCATGATTAACTACGTTTCAATAAGTCAATAACGTCAATTACGGTATGGAGAAGAACGAAACCGCTAAACAGCGCGCGCTGGATCTGGCGCTCAAGCAGATCGAGAAAACGTTTGGTAAAGGCGCCATCATGCGCATGGGAGATGTCCCAGATACGCGGATGGATACCATTTCAACCGGTTCGCTGGCGCTGGATGCGGCTCTGGGTGTAGGCGGGGTTCCACGGGGTCGCGTGGTGGAAATCTTCGGACCGGAGTCTTCCGGAAAGACCACATTGGCCACACATATTATCGCTGAGGCCCAAAAATTGGGTGGAAACTGTGCGTTTATTGACGCGGAGCATGCTCTGGACGCGTCGTATGCTGCCAAGCTCGGTGTCGATTTGGACAACCTGCTGATTTCTCAGCCAGACACGGGGGAAGACGCCCTGAATATTTGTGAAACGCTGATTCGCAGTGGTGCACTTGACGTGATCGTTATTGACTCGGTTGCCGCGCTTGTTCCACGAGCCGAGATCGAAGGCGATATGGGAGACAGTCACATGGGACTCCAAGCTCGTTTGATGAGTCAGGCACTCCGGAAATTGACGGGCACGATCAACAAAACCAAAACCGTGCTCATATTCATCAATCAGATCAGGGAAAAGATCGGAGTGATGTTTGGAAGCCCCGAGACCACGACCGGTGGAAGGGCACTTAAGTTTTATGCTACCATCCGGCTGGATATACGCCGAATTGGCGCGATCAAAGAAGGGACGGTGGTAGTCGGGAATCGAACGAGAGTCAAAGTCGTAAAGAACAAGGTGGCCCCTCCGTTCCGGTTTGCAGAGTTTGATATTATATTCGGTATCGGTATCTCATTTCTTGGGGAACTGGTTGACATCTCAGTCGAGAATGACATCATTACGAAGAGCGGATCGTGGTATTCATATGGAGATGTGAAGGTGGGACAAGGCCGCGATTCTGTCAAACTGTGGTTGGAAGAAAACGACACCGTGCGGGAAGAGATCGTTCACAAAGTGAAAGATGTCCTCGGAATGTTCGTTGTCGAAGAGAATACCGATTCCAAGGCCCAGGCAAACAAGAAGGCGAAGGATGAGGATAAAGAGGTACCGGAACAACAAGTACCGGTGGAGATCGCCGGCTGACTTATTCGTTTCCGACCGCGATCGGTCGGGACGTATCCGTAATCCACTCGCTCCATGAACCGGCGTAAAGCCTGGGCATCCCCAGTCCCGCATGTTTCATGGCGAGGGCATTGTGGGCGCCCGTGACACCCGAGCCGCAATAACTGATCGTATGCTCTGGATCAATCTGCCCGACGATCGATTCGAATCGCGCTCTTAAAATCTCAGGCGAAAGAAAACATTGCTCCGCGTCCAGGTTTTCTTTGAATGGGGCAGAGAGGGCACCGGGAATATGCCCAGAAACCGGATCGATGGGTTCGAATTCGCCTCGATATCGCTCGACGTCCCTCGCATCGAGAATGCGCCAGTCCGGATTATCAAGAACCTGTTCGACCTCCTCAGCCGAGACTTGCATCTCGTTTCGAATCGACGCGCGGAACTCTGTTCTTGAATACGTCGGCTGTTCGGCGGTAGTCGCAAACTCGTGGCCTATCCACCTTTGCCACCCTCCATCGAGAACCGCGACGCGGCCATGTCCTACCCACTGAAGCAGCCACCACAACCGTGAGGCAAAAGCGCCTCCAAATCCGTCGTACACAACGACCTGGCTTGAATGGTCTATACCCAAACGCCCCAGAGTTTCTTCGAACGTTTTTACGGATGGTAACGGATGGCGTCCTGTTTCACCAGGAATGATCGGTCCCGAAAGATCCTCGTCCAGGTTTGCATAACGCGCATTCACGATATGTAGGGCGTCGAATTCCGTTCGTCCGGCAGCCGCATCGGCAAGGGCGAACCGACAATCGACGATAACCAGGTTCGGATCATCCAGTGAATCACTGAGTTCCGTCGCTCCCACAAGTGTGGTCCAATGAAGACTCGACTGAGGGCCGGGCATGTAGACGAAGAAAATGGTGGTTGGATATTCGTGTAGTTCGAGCGGTCGCCTGCCTCAGCATCTCGGGCAATCGAGACGAACTCGATGAGCGTTGCGAATGCCTCCTCCAAAAGCTAGCTTCAGCGACTGGGTTTGATCCCAATTTACGCGCCCATTTGTCCAGCGGACCAAGCGGATTCTGATCGCTTAAAGATTTCAACCAGAATGCCTAAAAGTACAAAATCGAAAGGGGTGAAAGGACAGACGCCTCTAATGAAGCAGTACTTCGCGATCAAGGCACGCCACCCGGGTACGGTATTGCTGTTTCGGATGGGAGATTTCTACGAGACGTTTGATGAGGATGCCCGTCTCGTTCACGATGTGCTGGGCATTACGCTGACCAAGCGTTCCAATGGCCAGGCAGCCGATGTGCCTCTAGCGGGGTTTCCTCATCATGCTATCGACAACTATCTACCGAAACTGGTTCGAGCGGGTCTACGGGTTGCAATTTGCGAACAACTCGAAGACCCGAAGAAAGCAAAATCCATTGTCAAGAGAGACGTTGTAGAGATCGTAACCCCCGGAGTGTCGTTCAGGGATCAGTTACTTGAACCGAAGCAGTCCCAGTTCATTGCAGCCGTCCATAGAGAAGTTGGTCCGAGGGCATCTGACATCGTGGGCGTGGCATTTGCAGATGCTTCAACAGGAGAATTTTCTGTAGCCGAAGTAGCGACGGGCGATCTGGCCGCCGTTCTTCAAACTGTTTCTCCTGCCGAAGTTTTGTTGGAGTCGAGCAAGAAGAATGAGCTCGACGCAGTTCGCAATGTGGAGTTCCTAATTACGGGACTCGACGACTGGGTCTTTAAATCGGAGTACGCCAGAGATCTGCTCACGACACATTTTGGCACCCATTCACTCAAGGGATTTGGTGTCGACGATTTGGAAGTTGGAATGGTGGCCGCGGGGGCCATTCTGCACTATCTCCAGGAAACGCAAAAAGCAAGAGTCACCCATCTCCAGCCTATTTCTAGGTTTGACACGTCGGATTTCATGCTTCTCGACGAGCAAACCCGACGAAACCTCGAACTCGTATCGTCGCTGAATCAAGGAACCCGTGACGGAACACTCATCCAGATTCTCGATCACACAAAAACAGCCATGGGGGGGCGCCTTCTTCGCTCGTGGCTCCTTCGACCGCTCCGATCGATGGATGCGATTCACCATCGTCAGTCGGCCGTCGAAGCTCTTTTCAAGAAGAAAAAGCTGCTGGAAAAATTTCAGGATCTGCTCATTCCGGTCGGTGATCTTGAACGGATTGCTGCGAAAATTGCAGTACGACGCGTTTCTCCTAGAGACCTGATATATCTCAGAGACACGCTGCGCCTTATTCCGTCGATTCAGACCGGATTGAAAAACTCCTCTGAAAAGGTTCTTTCAGACCTTGGAAACAGACTCATTCTGCTTGACGAGCTGGTTGCTCACATCGAATCCACGATCGTTGATGAACCGCCTCCGACCCTGAAGGACGGGGGTGTCATTCGCACCGGATTTCATACGCAGCTCGATGAACTGCGAGAGCTTTCCAGCTCCGGAAAGGAGTGGCTTACCAAGCTGCAGAAGAACGAGTCGGAACGGACCGGTATTTCAAGCCTCAAAATCGGTTTCAATAGGGTATTCGGGTACTATCTGGAGGTGACGAACACCCACAAAGACCGGGTACCTGAGAATTGGATCAGAAAACAGACGCTGGTAAACGCCGAACGTTACATCACCGAGGAGCTGAAGCAGTATGAAGAGCGGATCCTTGGCGCCGAAGACGAAATTAAGAGCCTTGAAGCGGAGCTGTTTGAGGAGATAGTTTCCAAGACTTCTGTCTTCATTCCAGATCTCCAGGTTAATGGTCATCTATTGGCTACGCTCGACGTATTTGCGTCCTTCGCGGAGGCCGCACGCCGCAACAATTATGTCAGACCTGACGTCGATCAGTCCACTGAGTTGCATATCCAAGCCGGTCGCCACCCGGTTGTTGAACAGGTTCTACCGGTCGGGGAGTCATTCATTCCCAACGATGTCCGATTGGATTCAGAATCGAATCAGATCCTGATCATCACCGGCCCGAATATGGCAGGTAAAAGTGTGGTGTTGAGGCAAGTGGGTCTCATCGTTCTAATGGCTCAAGTCGGTTCATTTGTACCGGCCAAGAGTGCGACCGTCGGGATCGTCGATCGAATCTTCACGCGTGTGGGCGCCTCGGATAATTTGGCGGCTGGTGAGAGTACGTTCCTCGTGGAAATGAATGAAACAGCGAACATTCTGAACAGTGCCTCGCCCTCATCGCTCATATTATTGGATGAAGTAGGAAGAGGAACGAGCACGTTCGATGGCCTCTCCATTGCGTGGGCACTCGTCGAATTCTTGCACGATGAAGAACAGGTTGCCGCCCGGACGCTGTTTGCGACACACTACCATGAGCTCAACGAGTTGGCGGACCGACTGGTCCGAGTTCAAAACTTCAACATTCAGGTACAAGAACACGACGGGAGAATTATTTTCCTGAGAAAGCTGGTTGAGGGTGGAGCTGATCACTCGTACGGCATCGAGGTGGCACGGATGGCCGGTCTCCCCGAATCGGTTCTTCGCAGGGCTCACGCGATCCTTCGTCACCTCGAGAGTCAACAGTTGGAGGTCGAAGAGATCATGGACGAAGTCAGAGAGGAATCTGGTTACATCGGACCCCGAAGGCCTATTCCTGAGTCCTCATCAAGTCAGATGTCTTTGTTTACCGATTTAACAGATCCGGTCGCGGCGGAAATCAAAGAACGAATTGAATCGTTGGATCTGGATCAGTTGACGCCGATTGATGCTCTGGTGGCACTGGCTGACCTGAAGAAGATGACCAGGGATCGATCATTGTGAGCGTCATTCGCAGTAACCACGTCTAACTAATCCATGAAAATCCTAGTCGTTGGAGGCGGTGGTCGCGAACACGCGATCGTTCAGTCTCTTGCCGAAACCGTCAACGAACATCAGATTACGACAGCTCCTGGAAACGCGGGTACGGCGGCATTCGGAATGAACGTCTCGATCGCCGCTGACGACGTCGACGCACTTTGTCGCTACGCTACGCGGGAAGCGATTGATATGGTCATTGTCGGACCTGAGATACCGCTCGTCTTGGGACTGGCAGATCGACTCAAAGAAAAAAACGTATCTGTGGTGGGTCCGACGATGCTTGCCGCCCGGTTGGAAGGGTCAAAGGCCTTCGCCAAGTTCTTCATGGAAAAAAACGGAATTCCGACGGCCTCTTACCAATTATTTCATCGCTCCAACGTTGACGAGGCACTCGCATACATTCGAACCCATGGCGCTCCGGTCGTTGTGAAAGCAAGTGGACTGGCTGCAGGCAAGGGTGCGATCGTCTGTATGTCTGAAGAAAATGCTCTGGAGGCGGTCTCGGCCATCCTTCACGATAATTCCATGGGGGACGCGGGCGAGGAAATTGTGATTGAGAGCTTCATGGAGGGAGAGGAAGCCAGTGTATTCGCCGTGACGGATGGCACGGACTATGTCATTCTTCCTACCGCCCAGGATCACAAACGAGTTGGGGATGGCGATACAGGACCGAATACGGGTGGGATGGGAGCGTATGCGCCCGCGCCTGTTATGACCGAAGAGTTGCTGGACGAAGTGTGTCGAACTGTCGTTGAGCCGACATTGGAGGGAATGCGAAAGGAGGGGAGCCCCTACTCCGGGATACTCTACTGCGGCCTGATGATTACGGCTGAAGGCCCAAAGGTTGTGGAATTCAATTGCCGGCTGGGAGATCCGGAGTCACAGGTTGTACTGCCGCTCATTAAATCGGACATCGCCGAGCTTTTCCGCTCCGTCGCGGACGGCTGTTTATCCGACTACGAGTTGGAGATTTCGAACGAGTCGGCAGCATGCGTCGTCTTGGCATCGGAGGGATATCCTCGTACTTACGAGAAAGGGAAGACGATTTCAGGAATCGGAGCCACTGCAGGTCGTGAAAAAACGTTTGTTTACCAGGCGGGGGTCGCGGTCAACGATGCAGGCGATTCGGTGACGTCCGGAGGTCGGGTATTGGCGGTTACGGGCCTGGGTTCCGATTTGTTGGAAGCCGTCGATCGGGCCTATGAAGGCGTGAGAACGATCGCATTTGAAGGCCAATTTTATCGGCGCGACATCGGAGAGAAAGGCCTGGCACGAACCACACTTTTATGAGCAGATTCAATTTTCGTTTCTACGCACTCTTCGCGTTTTCCATAGGCTCCATTTCGACATGCCTTGGGCAGAGTTCAGATACGCTATTCGTCGAAACGCCTGTGTTTGAGTTTACTCGCGCTTCCCATTTGGGTATTTCACCTGACGGATTGATATACGTACCGGATCGGGACAGGAGCGTAGTTCACGTTTTTTCTGAAGATGGCCAACATCTTCGCCGACTAGGGGGCCCAGGGCTTTCCGAAGGCCAGTTTGATGATCCGAGGGATGTGGATCCTGCCCTTGGGTTGGTTATCAACGTTGCCGACACCGAAAATGGGCGAGTACAACGATTTACAAAGGAATTTCGATTTATTGAGAGCCTACCTGTGAGTTCGAACCCAGCTGAAGGAGCGGATGAAACGGACCCCAGTTTTAGAACGGGGGAGGCGCAGTTCAAGGTCTTGGCTGACGGACGCCCGATCGCAGTATCTTCTTCTCCGGCGGATGACCTGTACGTCGTCAGTGCTCAGGCCAACGTGGTCATTCGCTGGGATCGCGAACGGAGAAATAAGTGGTGGATTGGTCGTCCCGGTCAAGGCCCAGGATCCCTGGTCGAGCCCGTTGATCTGTTGGTCACCGAAGATCTGCTATATGTCGCTGACCTGGACTGTGCTTGTGTGATAATCTACGACCTGTTCGGGACGTACGTTCGAACGCTTTCAGAAGGACTACTTACAGAGATTCGCTCGGTAACTCGGACTCCAAATGGAATTTTGACAGTAATGCCCCATCGTCTCGTCGAATTCGATTCGACCGGAACGCGCATCGAGGAGACCTATGTCCAGACAATCGACTCTCTTGTCGACGCTGTTAAATCCAGTAGTCGCTGGATACTCCTCACCGAACGATCACTTTATTTCGTTCAGATCCACTAACTACCACACGCCATATTTCTATGGAATCAGGTCACACGACGAGCCAGAATTTGGGATCCGATTACGGGGAGCGTACCGAGGTTCACGAACTCGACAGCGGAACGTATATCTTGCTGCGAGCTCCCGTTACGAACGTAGTTTCCTTCAGCGGGTCATTCAAATGCGTACCGGATTTCGGGGCAGGTGAGGAGCTGGTTAGAAACATTACGGTCTCGATGCTGGACAAGGGAACACAGTCGAGGAGTAAAATCGAGCTGGCAAATGATTTGGAGAGCATTGGGGCTGAAATCAACTTTTCTACCGACGGTGTTCGAGTTCGTGTATCGGGTAGATCCTTGGCCGAAGATATCCCCAAGGTGCTGTCGTTATTGGCCGAACAGCTCAATGAGCCATCTTTTTCAGAATCGGAACTGACGCTACTAAAGGGTCGATACGAAGCAGCCCTTCGGAGAAATATGTCGGAGACGTCTACCATGGCCAGCGGAGCTCTATCGCGGACCGTGTTCAGTCCTGATCACCCCTTCTATGAACATGAACCACTGGTTGAAATCGAACAACTCGAATCGATATCCGTCGCCGAGATCGAGGCCTATTTTCGATCAAAAATGTTTCGAAAGCGCCTGACTCTTGCGATTGTTGGCGAGACTGACTGGACGCAATCGGGAATGGTGATCAAACGCGATTTTGTAGCATCCAATGACGAGTCAGACTCGGCGTCTCATCAAGAAT
>SMXL01000145.1 GCA_004356385.1 Bacteroidota bacterium | reverse complement strand
ATCTGGAGATCAAATCACCGACGTGCCCCGTTTATTTGAACGTGACGGCGGAACCGGCAACGGAGCCTGAGGAAATTCGCGCCCGTCTGATCGAGCAGCTCACGGCCCCGGTTCGGTGGTCGCAGACTTTGACATCCATGAAAGAAACAGGTGCCGACCGGTTTCTCGAGGTCGGTTCCGGAAAAGTATTGACTGGTTTGGTCAGGCGTACGCTTGGAAGAGATACCGAATCAGCTCACGCGGGCACGTACGAGGATATGCAAAATCTACTTGAAGCCGCATCAATATCTGAAAGTTAAATGGATCTGTCGTTGAAAGGGAAAAGTGTTCTAGTTACGGGCGGCTCTCGTGGCATTGGGAAATCACTCGTGGAAGCATTTGCAGCTGAGGGCGCACGGGTTGCATTCACCTTTCGCTCCTCCACCGAGCAGGCACATGCACTTGTCGCGTCTCTTCACGAAAAGGGAGTGGAAGCTATGTGTATCCAGGGTGACGCCGCGGATACCGCGGTCGCAGAGACGTCGGTCAATGAGGTCTTGTCAAAATGGGAAACACTCGATATCCTGGTCAATAACGCCGGCATAACCCGAGATAATCTGATGCTGCGATCCACCGAGGAAGACTGGGATGCCGTTCTGGATACCAATCTCAAGTCGGTATACAATTATTGCAAGGCCGTCTACAGACCGATGATGAAGCAGCGGGCTGGACGGATCGTCAATATGTCCTCGGTAGTGGGCGTGATGGGTAATCCGGGCCAAACAAACTACGCAGCATCCAAGGCGGGGATCATCGGCTTGTCTAAGAGCTTGGCCAAGGAGCTTGGCCGAAGAGGAATCACGGTGAATGTTGTAGCGCCCGGGTTCGTAAGTACGGAGATGACAGAGGCAGTTTCGGAAGCGGGACAGGAAGCGATGTTAGCTGCTATACCGCTTGGGAAACCGGCGACGCCGGAAGATGTCTCCAATGCGGTTCTCTTCCTCGCATCCGATCGCGCGGCGTACATTACCGGACATGTTCTCCATGTAGACGGGGGACTCTCTATGTAGTGGAGAAGGGTATCTTTTGTGGAAACCCACGACGAATCGAGCAACGTTTCCAGTACCCTGGCACTTCTTTTCGAGTACAATAAATGTCAACAGGACCAACACACAAGTCATACAAGAACCTTATTGACCTGACGTCGCGAGCGCAGGCCGAAAGAAAGGAGGCTAGAACTCAGAGTTCCTTCACCGAACCGGACCCACCTCTTGCGCCAACAAAGTTGGATGAGTTGTCTGATGAGATCCAGACGGCCATCCAAGCAGCGGGTTGGACGGAGCTTATGCCGGTTCAAGAAATGGCCATCCCCTACTTACTCGACGGGCAGGACCTGATTGTTCAGTCCCAAACAGGGTCTGGGAAAACGGGTGCGTTTTTACTGCCTCTGTTCCAATTACTCGATCCCTCCGATCGGTCCGTTCAGGCGCTCGTTCTGACGCCCACGCGAGAACTTGCCAAACAGATTTACGAAGAGTTTGGCCGCATTCGAGCCCATCACCCTATTGAAGCGGCGCTGATTTATGGAGGCGTTCGCTACGGTCCACAGCTGAAAGCCCTGCGAGATGGTGTTCAACTCGTGGTCGGTACCCCCGGTCGCATATTGGACCACCTTGAACAAGGCAATCTCAATCTCAAAGACGTTCGGATGCTCATCCTCGACGAGGCTGACGAAATGCTGTCGATGGGATTTTATCCCGACATGATAAAATTACGGCGGTTTTTTTCCCACGATCGCCAATCTTGCATGTTCAGTGCGACCATGCCATCTCGAGTTCGAAGCCTCGCGACCGAGTTTCTCAACGACCCCGGATTTCTCTCGCTGAGTGTGGGAAATGTGGGCGTCGAAGAGATCGAACACCGGTACTTTCGAGTCGATCCGATGCAAAAGGATCGCATTCTGGTTCGCCTGATAGAACTTGAGAATCCGGAAAGCGCCATCATCTTCGCCAATACGAAACGGGAAGTCGAATATTTAGGGAAGTTTCTCCAGAATTACGGATACGACGCGGCAATCATCTCTGGGGACTTGTCCCAGCGAGCACGCGAGGACGTCATGGCTCGGATACGGAAAGGGACGCTTAAATTTCTCGTGGCAACGGATGTAGCAGCTCGAGGGATTGACATCACCGACCTGAGCCACGTCTTTATGTATGACGTGCCCCAGGACAGAGAGTATTATGTTCATCGATCCGGGCGAACGGCCAGAGCCGGGAAGTCCGGGACCGCTTTGGTTCTCACCACAATAGACGATTATCGCGACCTGCTCGCCATCGGGCAGCGCTACGGAATAACCATGACAGAATCAGATGTGCCTACCCAGGAAGAGGTTACCGAACGAGTAACGGAAAGACTTACGGTCGTTCTCGAATCAACGCTCAGAAACAAAACCAATCTGGAGCGAGAAAGACTCAAGCGTTTTCTGCCGCTCGCTGAGGAGCTGGCGCACGAAGAACCTGCTTTGCTGGCGATGATGCTGGACGATTTATATCACGAACAGTTGCACCGGGGCCGGGATGAATCGGATCGATCGAAGAAAGAGAAAGGAGAGCAAGAGCATCAACGGCGGTACTCATCAAGGGATACGAGGGGAAAGTCATCGCGGCGTTAAGGACTCGAAAGCGGTAACGATAGTAGTTTAGTGGTTAAGTCGAGTATATTTCTGCCGATACAGTGTGGGCGTGTTGATTTGGTTTAACGGCCGAATGGGCCGCTTCACAGAATTACCCTTCCTCGGCGATTTTTATGCGTATTGATGATCATATTCTTGCCGGTTATCTCGCTGGCGAACTCTCAGAAGAACAGCGCGAGGCTGTAACTCAAGAGCTAATAAGAGACCACAGCCTTCGTGAATGGCTGAAACTTGCCACTGAGGCCCTGGCCGCAGCTGAACAAGAAAGCTCTCTCGGCCCGAAAATGCGGCTTCTAGAAACGAACATGCCTGCCACGCCAGATCGCCTGAGCGCTGATCGACACTCTATTCCATCATCCGGCAAGGTCCGTCGGGCTATCTGACCAGTATCCATTCCGAATCAATCGATTTTGACATTCCGGCCGGAAAAAACCAAAATTGGACGGTATGCGCGGTTAGTCTTCCGATCCGCTAGCTGCGGCTCCCGTTTTGAACGGGAGCCGTTTCGCTATTCATAGGCGGTCTGCCTAAAAAGACGAGTCCGATCACCACTCAAAGTTCCGCCGAATATCGAACCGGATCTACCGAGGTTTTGACGGTTGACCACATAATAATCTCGGCCGATGATCGTTGTTTCGAACGTGAAATTTTCTCAGACGCGGAACAAAATGGGCCTAAAGATCAATTATGGCCCGCTAACTGTTTAAGACCACACCGTGCATCCTCATTGCGACCCACTACTCGCTGATGCCCGTTCGAAATAATCTAAGGCACAGAATTATTCAGACATGATAGAAGTTGATGGCTTGGTCAAACGATACGGAACCGAACAGGCCGTTGATGACATCTCCTTTCAAGTGCAGACCGGGGAAGTGTTGGGCTTTTTGGGTCCGAATGGCGCCGGAAAAACGACGACGATGAAAGTCATCACGTGTTATCTCCCTCCATCGGAAGGAACGGTAAGGGTGGACGGATTGGATGTTCGGTCCCACAGCCTCGATGTGAAACGAAAAATCGGTTACCTTCCTGAGAACACGCCTCTCTATCAGGAAATGACTGTCTACGATTATTTGACATTCGTAGCGGCCATGCGAGGAGTGGAAAAGGCACAACACGCCAGTAGGATTGCCAAGATGGCGGATGTTTGTGGATTGGAAACGGTCCTCGCAAAAAGAATCGAAGCCCTGTCCAAGGGATTTCGTCAACGTGTTGGTCTGGCTCAGGCCATGATCCACGATCCAGCGATTCTCATTCTCGACGAGCCCACCACGGGACTTGATCCGAATCAGATCGTTGAGATTCGGGAGCTCATTAAGGATATTGGAAAAGAGAAGACAGTCATTCTCTCAACGCACATTCTTTCAGAGGTGCAGATGTCTTGCGACAGGGTGTTGATCATTCACAGAGGAAAACTCGTGGCCGATGGAACCCCAGCGGATCTACAAGCCAGTTTTTCTTCCGGGCAGCAGGTTCGTTTCGGTGTTCAAGTGGCGCCGGATCCGGTGCTCTCCGTCCTGTCAGGATGGAATGGGATAGAGGTGAAGGAAACCGAGCGTATCGGCGATGCCGAGACGCTGTTCACGCTGACCACCGATCGGACGGACGATCTCCGTCCGGAACTTTTCCGGTTGGCGGTGGACGAAGGCTGGATCATGACCGAACTCGGAAGAGAGCAGGCCAATTTGGAAGACGTTTTCAGACACTTGACCACCGACTAGCGGGACAATCGACGAATTCCGGATCGAGTTTTATATCGTACCCTGCACTGTTGTCCAATAATTTTACTCATCGACCGAAAAAACTATCTATACAGATTCCATGAGTCAGATGTGGACCCTTGCAAAACGGGAACTCCGTTCCTATTTCGACAGCCCGACCGCCTATGTAGTTATGAGCGTTTTTCTGCTATTTACGGGCTGGTTTTTCGGAACGACACTCTTTTTAGAGAACAGTGCTTCCCTGAGGTCCATGTTTGACCTCGTACCCTTCATTTTTCTCTTCTTCATTCCGGCAATAACGATGTCGACGTTTGCCGAAGAGCGGAGGTCGGGAACTCTCGAATTGCTCTTAACCATGCCGGTGAAAGATTGGCAAGTCATCGCCGGTAAACTGTTGGCGGTCGTTCTATTTTTGATGGCGTCGGTTTCTCTGACGATCGTGTACGCCATCACGATTGCTTCCTTGGGTGACCTTGACGTCGGAGCAACGATTGGAGGATATGTGGGGCTCATCTTGCTGGGGACCGCATGCGCATCAGTAGGGATGTTTGCCTCGAGTCTGACTCGGAACCAGGTCGTCTCTTTCATTCTTGGCTTTGCGATCATATTTGGGCTGTTTCTGCTGGACAAAGTGACGGCTTTCGTACCCAGTTCAGTGGCTGGGCTGTTCCAGTACCTGGGTACTGACTACCACTACCGGAATCTGTTGAGGGGAGTCATCGATAGTCGGGATGTGCTCTACTATGTATCCCTCACCATTTTCGCCGGCGTGTTGACGTCGTATTCAATGTCTCGCAGGCCGGAGTAGCCGACGATATTCAAACGAAAGATTTTCATTCAACCAAATTCACATGAAACGAGACTGGACATCTCGATCATCGATTCTACTTTTCGGATTGATCATCGTTGTAGTCAATCTGATCGGGCTCAATCTTTTCACACGCGTTGATCTGACCGATGACGGAGTTTACTCTCTGTCTGAGGCATCGATTGATCTGGTCAGTAATCTGGACGACCCCGTAACGGTAACGGCGTTCTTCACGTCAGACCTCCCCGCTCCGTACAGCAGCAATAGCCGCTTCCTGAAAGACAAGCTGGACGACTACGGCGCGTACGGTGGAGGAAATTTTCAGTATCGATTCATCGATCCGAAGGACGACGAAGAACTGCGTAATGAGGCGATGTCATATCAAATACCTCCCGTACAGATCCAGGTGATTGAGAGCGACAACGTTCTGCTCAAGAACGCATTCATGGGCGTGGTCATTGAATACGGTGGAGAAAGGGAGAGCATTCCTGTTGTACAGGATTTGTCTTCTCTGGAATATGATCTTACGAGCGCCATGCGGCGTCTTACTCGAGAAACCACCCCGCGGGTTGGTTTCCTTTCGGGGCACGGCGAATCGGTTCCTGAGGAGAACATGCAGAATTTCAACCAGCGCCTTGGCCGAAACTATACGGTTGAGACGATATCGGCGACTGAACTCGCGTCCAATCCCCCGACCGCACTGATGATCGTCGCGCCGACTGATACCATTCCCACGTCGGATCTACGCAACATTGACTCGTATATCCAGAATGGTGGGCGGGTAGGTTTTCTTCTGAATCGTATCAAGGCTGATTTGCAGAATGGCCAGGCATTCACACTTCACACCGGGTTAGACTCGTTTCTTGTTTCGTACGGGATGGGGCTTTCGGAAAATCTGGTTATGGACCGGCAGAGTTCGATGGTGACCATGCAAAGGCGACAAGGGTTTTTCAACGTACAGCAGCAGATTCCGTATCCCTTTTTCCCGGTGACCAACCGTTTCAGCAAGGAAAATATGATGGTTAGCCGCCTGCGGGACGTCGTATTCTATTTCGTGAGTACGATTGATACGTCACTTGTTTTGCCGGAAGGCGTAGTGGGCGAGAATCTGGTCTACTCCAGTTCACGCAGCAGTTTGCAACAAGGGTTTTTCTTTATTCAACCAATGCTCGAGCAGGCGCAGTTGTCAGGAGGCCCGTTTGTTCTTGCTTCTGCCTTTCGTGGCGAGTTTCCGAGCGCATTTGAATCTGGAAAACGAAGCCTGTCGACCCGAATGGTGCTTGTAGGTGACGGCGACTTTATTAACGAATCACTGGTTGGCGCTATTCCGGGAAACATCGAATTTGGTCTCAACATCGTCGACTGGCTCGTTCAGGACGAAGCTCTCTTGAGCATTCGAGCAAAGAAAATTGCGCCTCGAGCCCTGCGGGAAGTCTCGGCGGGACTCAAACCCTGGATCAAATACGGAAATATGCTCGCTCCGGTAGCGTTTGTGATGCTGTTCGGGCTGATTCGTTGGCGAGGAAAGAAAAACCGCCAGATCATTATTTCCCGGTAGCCGTCGGGTCTGCCATCGGGCATAGAATCGGACAATGTTTGGATTTCATTTCGGATTACGCTGAAGACTGAAAAATTGGATATGATGGAAAAGAACAAGAGAATCCCGATCCTGGTCGGCCTTTTAGCCCTTTTGGTACTCATCGCGTATGCGACCGGGACTTTCGATAGAGCGCCTTCTACCGTCGATGTGCCGACGATCGAAATCGAAGCGGGAGCCATCGATCAGATTGAACTAAAAAAACCCGAGTTCACCATTCGCGTTCAGAAGGTCGGTGGCCTTTGGCAGGTTATGGAGCCTATCGCCTGGATAGCCGATTCCGTATCGATTAATTCGTTCACAGCGAGCCTGGCAGAACTGAAACTCGAATCAGTCGTCTCCAGAAATCCCGAACGGTATGGTCGTTATGGAGTCGACTCAACGGCTTCAGTGCTCACCCTCACGTCAGGCGATAAAATTCAAAAAATGACCGTGGCATCGAAGGGGTCAGATTTCATGACCGTCTATATCAGGCTGGAAGAAGACGAGCGCGTTTTCGTAGGAAGACCTCGGCTATCCATCCCGATCGACGCCGATCGGTGGCGAGACAAGATGATCGCAACGATTCCGAGTCAAATACTAACTGGTGCAAACGTGACCTCCTCGGAAAACAGTTATTCACTTTCAAAAGGTGAAAGCGGATGGCGCCTTACGGTAAATGGAATCGAAACCGCCGCTGACTCATCAGCAGTCGACAGATACCTTAGGAACTTCAACCGTTTACGAGCGGATGGATTTATTGCGGACGATCTGCCGGAGGATGCCGATCAGCATGTGGTGGAATTGATTCTATCAACGGGCGAGTCTATGACGTTCACATTTACGGAGCTTGAAAGCGAACTGGCTTTGGATTACTCGGGACAACCCCGAGCGACCTTTAAACTGTTTTCGGGTCGCAAGAATACCCTGATTCCTGACGCGACCACATTTTCATCTGAATAACGAGTTCGAAACGCTCGTAGATTCGAAATGCTAACGGATACGAATCGCTCGCAAACGCAAACGCACGTGGATACGAACCGCTTCTATACCGTCCAAACACAGCCTGCTTGGCTGAACGACACCAACTAAATTCATGCCCCCGAAGACCCAGGAAAAAGCGGAAACGTTTGAGTATCGCGCAGAGATGAAGCAATTGCTTCATCTGATTATCAACTCTCTCTACACCCACAAGGAGATATTCCTTCGTGAGCTGATCTCGAATGCCTCCGACGCGCTCAATAAAATTCAATTCAAGCTCCTAACGGATACAAACGTATTGCAGCCCGAAGCTGACCGTAGAATCGACATCCGAGGCGACAAGAACGAGAATACGCTGACGATTATAGATGCCGGAATCGGAATGACCAAAGAGGATCTGGTCGAGCGAATCGGAACGGTTGCCAGTTCCGGGACCGTCGCGTTTGTTGAGGAGATGCAGGAATCAGGGAAGGCAATCGATGCTCAAATGATCGGTCAATTTGGTGTAGGCTTCTACTCAGCCTTCATGGTGTCCGATCGAGTGACGATCGAAACTCGCGTTTCCGATGTGGACAGTACCGGCTACCGGTGGAGTTCGGACGGAGGCGGATCCTATACCGTTGAGGAAATTGAAAAGGAGGATCGCGGGACATCCGTCATTCTACACCTCAAGGAAGATGAAACTGAGTTCGCTGAAACCTGGCGACTGAAGGAAGTCATACGCAAGTATTCGAATTTTGTCGACTTCCCCATCTACGTGGATGATGAGCAGGTCAATACCGTCAAAGCACTTTGGCACAGGAAGAAGGACGAGCTGAAAGAGGCCGAGTTGAACGAGTTCTACAAATTCATTTCGAACGACTTCAAAGACCCTTTGGGCCATTTGCATCTGCATCTTGAGGGAAGAGTCAGTTTTCGATCGATTTTATTTATTCCATCGCGCGCACCCGCCGGGTTACTTAGAGAAGATTACGAATTCGGGCTCCATCTTTATTCGAGCAATATCTTCATCCAGGACGATTGCAAAAGCTTGCTGCCGGATTATTTACGGTTTATTCGAGGTGTCGTGGACACGGAGGACCTGCCACTGAACGTGTCACGGGAGGTTACTCAAAATAGCCCTGTCATGGTCAAGCTTCAGCAGATCATCACAGGGAAAGTCCTTGGTATGCTCACTGAGTGGGCACTTGACGACAGCGAGAAGTATGACTCGTTTTTTAGGGAATTCGGAACGCTCTTCAAGACCGGACTCGGTTCTGACTTCACGAACAGAGATGAAATCATCGAACTGCTCCGCTACGAAACCACCGCAACGGACGCGGGAAAGACAGCATCACTCTCTGAGTATGTAGACAGGATGCAGACCGGTCAGAAGGAAATATTCTTCCTATTGGGTAGCGACCGAACCAGCTCCGAAAACAGTCCCAACCTGGAATACTTCAAGTCAAAAGATTTGGAAGTCCTTCTGCTGATCGAACCGGTTGACGTTTTTACAATCTCAAGTTTGACGAAATACAAGGACTTTGAGATTAAGAGCATCGAAAAAGCGGATCTGGATATCGAAGCCGAGTCCGATTCGGATAAGGATGGTCTCTCCGAATATGAGGAAAAGAAACTGATTGAACGATTCAAGTCGGTGTTGGGTGACCGCGTCGAGGACGTCGTCTCCTCGAAGCGCCTGGTTGATTCCGCCGCGACACTCGTTGTCGGCAAGGAGGGAATGGATGCCCAGACCGAACGAATGATGCGTATGATGGACCAGAACTTCACCGGTTCGAAAAAAGTGCTCGAAATCAATCCGCGACACGCACTGATTCAAAACCTGTCCGTCCTCAGAGATTCTTCCAGAAAGGATGAGTTGATCGCTCACGCCATCCTGCAGTTGTTTGAAGGGGCTCTTCTGCTCGACGGCACACTGGAAAAACCGGTAGATTTTGTGGCCCGTATGACGGAGATCATGGAGGCTGCTACGGCCGAAGACTCTGATTCGGACTAAATTGCACCAGTACGGGCCGAGTAGCCGACCCTAGAACCGGGGGAACTGCACGCTGGAGCAGCCTGTACTACGGCGGTCCTTTCAAAATTGAGTACCCATGCGGGCACGGAACACCCACCCTTATCTAATTCTGTTTGCCCTTTGGTTGATGGTGTTCTCGGCGAGTAGCCAGGTCATCATCATTTCTCCGATTCTACCCCGTATTGGCGAAGAGCTTCACGTGGCCGAATCTCTTCTGGGATGGTTGGTTACCTCCTATGCGGTGTTTCTTAGCATATTTGCCCTCATTATCGGGCCGATCTCGGATAAGTTCGGCCGACGGCTGGTGCTTTTGCTGGGGTGTGCTTCCATGGCGTGTGCCCTCGCCCTTCATGCCGTTGCCGATACGTTTACCCTGCTCCTGATCGTTCGAGCTTTAGCAGGTGCCGCGGGAGGAATGCTCAGCGGAGCAGCGGTCTCCTTCGTAGGGGATTACTTTCCGTACAACCGGCGAGGTTGGGCTATCGGTTGGGTAATGAGCGGCGTGGCGTTTGGTCAGATTGTGGGTATTCCAATGGGAATCGTCTTGGCCGACGCATACGGATTCAAAATATCGTTCCTGATATTCGCCGGCACGATGCTACTCGCCACCTTACTCGTCTGGCTATACATACCGCAACCGGACATTTACCGCGATAAAGAAAAACTCACCGCCAAGCGAGCTATTAAAAATTATGGTGAGCTTCTTCGGCGTCCGGTTGTTGTAGCCGCGTCGGCCGCCTATTTCCTGATGTTCTTTGCAATCGGTCTTTATTTAATCTATTTGCCTATTTGGCTAGAAACCACTCTGGGCGTTTCGGGCAAGGAAATCGCATTTCTTTTCCTCGTCGGTGGGATCTCGAATATTATTGCCGGCCCGATGGCTGGCCGATTTTCGGATAAGGTGGGTCGCAAGCCACTCATTATCATTTCGTGTATTGGACTGGGTGCCGTGATGATCGCAACGACCTACCTCATTACCAATATGACGTGGGCCTACGTCGTGTTTGGAATGGCCATGTTGATGGTCGCCATGCGTATCAGTCCGCTCCAATCTCTACTGACAGCGCT
>SMXL01000144.1 GCA_004356385.1 Bacteroidota bacterium | reverse complement strand
GCCTTCAAGTGTTCAACCCAGCTCCCGCAACATCCGCATGTAGCGGTTTTGTTAACGACGATCTTTGAGGCCGCCGCGGCGTCTCCTTGCAAAAAGGAAAAGGCCAATCCGACGACAACAAGGCCGGCAACAGTCGAAAACACAGCAATCTTTTTCATGATGGGAATCTATTAACCAAGAAAAGAGGGTCTTTGAAGGCCTGACAACGCTTTTCAGGGTAAATGTTCCGAAATTCTCTGGACTACGTTGCCACGTATATTTGATTCAAAGAGTATTTTCAGCATTCAATAATAATCAACATTGTGACACGCCTTCTTCTCCTTCTTGGCTGTGCGCTCACTCTTATCTCGTGCAGTCGTCCGAATGCTGAATTCGTTTCTTTGGGACTCGAAAATCCTTCCTGGGAGATCCAGTACTCGGACTCGACGGCCCTTTTTATTGGTATCAGTGTGGTGAACGAATCGACCGTCTGGGTGAGTGGATCGGGTGGACGAGTCGTGCGAACGACGGATGGAGGGAGTAACTGGATTGCCGGAGTAGTCCCCGGGGCCGACAGCCTTCAATTCCGGGATATCCATGCGTTCGATTCGAACACAGCCTTTGTCCTCTCGATTGGTTCGGGAACAGATTCTCGAATTTATCGGACTGACGACGGTGGTGAAACCTGGACTATGGTGTTTCAAAATCAGGACCCGAACGGCTTTTTTGATTGTTTCTCTTTCTGGGATTTAGAGACAGGCTTTGCTGTATCCGACTCTCACGAAAACGAATTTCACCTCATTCAGACAGTGGACGGAGGAAGTACTTGGACCCGGATTGATCCGGCACTCGTCCCGGACGCCCGTGACGGAGAAGGTGCTTTTGCTGCCAGCGGTACTTGCGTCGTAACACGTCCGGGCGGGCTCGGCTGGTTTTCAACCGGCGCATCTTCGGTGGATACGCGAGTCATTCGCACCACGGATTATGGTCAGACATGGTCTGAATCGCCTACCCCCATCCGAAGTGACTCACCTACGTCGGGTATTTTTACGCTCTCGTTTCTGGACGATTCCCATGGTATCGCCATGGGCGGAGAGTATTCCGCTTCGGATACCCTCGTACTAAACGTGGCTATAACGGAGAACGGCGGCGAAACATGGACCGCTGCAGGACAAAGCAATTTGACCGGATCTGTATACGGTGCCTCCTTTGTTCCTAATGCCCCTACGCCGACCGTCGTAGGAGTTGCGCCGACTGGAACGGACTATTCAACCGATAACGGAATGACGTGGACCCGAATCGACTCATCCAGTTACTGGTCGGTAGCCTTTGTACACGCGGACGCGGGTTGGGCGGTCGGACCAAAGAATATTGCCAAGATTCAAAACGATCGTACGGCACAGTGACCAGTCCCTGAGCCGGCGTCCAAGCCATGGCGTCAAATCTACGCGCGATATCCAGACAACTGAACGGTGGCATTCGGGCGCCCAACGGAATGGTGGCCACGAGTCAGCCCCTCGCCTCCCTCGTTGCGGTTGAGATCCTGAATGCCGGCGGGACCGCGGTCGACGCCGCCATTGCAGCGAACGCCATGCTCGCCCTGGTCGAACCCATTGGGTGCGGGCCCGGGGGGGATCTGTTTGCGATGGTTTGGGATCCTGGTTCGGCCGAATTGATCGGGTTGAATGCCAGCGGTCGGTCGCCGCGCAAACTGAGTCTCGACGTTTTGCGTGAAAGTCGAAGCCAGACAGGGGAAATTCCGGAGAACGGCCCATTGAGTGTCAGCGTGCCCGGCTGTGTCAGCGGCTGGTTCATGCTTCACGAACGGTTTGGGAGACTGGATATGGGGCGGCTTTTAGCGCCTGCGATTCAGACGGCCCGCCGAGGCTTCCCCGTAACGAAGGTCATTGCGCGTGAGTGGGCTCAAGATCTAGAGCGGTTTCTTGAAGTCGACCTGGAACAGCGATACACGTCGAACCTTTTTTTGACATTCGCACCCAGTGGCCACGCTCCCGCGGCTGGAGACTCGTTCACCAACCCAGACCTTGCCGATACACTCCAGGAAATAAGCGGCGGAGGACTGGACGTGTTTTATCAGGGACGAATCGCAGAGAAGATTGAAAACTACGTAAACGAAGTCGGCGGATTTTTGAGCGCCGGGGATTTTGCCGAACATGAGTCGGAGTGGGTCAAACCCATCTCGACCGGTTACCGAGGTTTTGACGTTTTTGAACTTCCGCCAAACGGTCAAGGCATTACTGCTCTGCAAATGCTCAATATTCTCGAAGGAATTGACCTGGAGAAGCTGGGGCCGAATTCGGCAGATACGCTTCATCAAATGATCGAGGTCAAAAAGATTACGTTCGAAGATCGGGCAAGATTGTATGCGGATCCGGAGTTTTCCCGCACGCCATTCGAAACGTTATTGTCTGAAAAGAGGGCTCGTATGCATCGAGAACTAATTCGCCACGACGAGGCGCTCTCATGCAGGGCAGCCTGGCTCCCCATTGACCAGCATGGTGATACATGCTATCTGACGACAGCAGATTCTGAGGGAATGATGGTCTCCCTGATGCAGAGCAATTTTAAAAAATTCGGAAGCGGTCTAGTGCCCGACGGGCTCGGATTCGGACTTCAAAACAGAGGTGCCCTTTTTTCTCTCGACACCGGTCACCCGAACATTTTTGAACCCGGAAAGCGTCCATTTCACACAATTTGTCCTGCTTTTGTTTTTGAACAGGGCGAGCCGATCCTGAGCTTCGGAGTGATGGGGGGCGCGATGCAGCCGCAGGGTCAAGTTCAAATCCTAACTAACCTGATCGACTTTGAGATGGGTCTCCAGGAGGCGGGCAACGCGCGCCGGTGGCGACACGCAGGATCTAGCCGACCTACGGGCTTTGTTTGCGACGACGGTGGGGTTGTTCTCCTCGAGGACGGTTTCGAACCACACATTGCGGATGAGTTGCAACGAAAAGGGCACGTCGTCAAACATCGGACGGGGATCTTCGGAGGCTATCAGGCGATAGCAATCGATCGAGAGAAGGGAGAGTATATAGGAGCCTCAGATATTCGAAAAGACGGTATGTCGCTTGGTTTGTAGTTCGAAATCCAAGCCCGGATTCAATCTCCGATTATGCCCCTGATCCAATCTCGTATCCTCAGAACTCATCCCGTTCGGATTTGTATTCTAGTTGAATCGAGGCGACCGAATTCCCACTTCACGGATCTGTCAGGTGACTGACCCGATGCCGAGCATCAATACCCAAAGCATTTCGGATTTAATTCACCCACCGGTCGAGGAGGTACTCTCGCGAGTAGGCAAGACGGCCATGGATTCCGGCGTCGAAGTGTATGCGGTCGGTGGAGTCGTTAGAGATACTTTGTTAGACCGATCCACCACAGACATTGATTTCGTTACTATCGGACACGGCACGGGTATTCAGCTTGCAGAAGCCGTCTGCAGTGACATGAACGGCACAACCGCCCATGTCTACCCAAACTTCGGAACCGCTTCAGTTCACATTCCATCTCCAGACGGAAAAGGCATTGCGTCTCTCGAATTCGTGGGCGCCCGAAAAGAAAGCTACCGGCGCGACTCCAGAAAACCGATTGTGGAAGAGGGCTCGCTGGACGACGATCTCAATCGGAGAGATTTTACTGTCAACGCGATAGCGATGCATATTTCGCCTGACCGGTTTGGCGAAATCATAGACCCGTTCGGTGGAAAGAGTGACTTGGAGAAAGGGGTGTTACGCACTCCGCTGGATCCAGCGCAAACGTTTGACGACGATCCACTCCGAATTATCAGAGCCGCCCGGTTTTCGGCGCAACTAGGCTTTCTGATTGAGCCGAATACGTATTCGGCAATGCGCGAATGTGCCGATCGGCTTTCGATTGTGAGTATGGAGCGGATCAGCAATGAACTGGAGAAGATTATCTCTGCCCCCGTTCCGTCAATTGGATTTCGGGCACTGTTTGAAAGTGGCGCACTTGAGCTTTTTTTTCCTGAACTGGTCGCACTGCACGGTGTCGACACGATTGGCGGCCAGAAACACAAGGACAATTTCTTTCACACGCTCGAGGTATTGGACAATCTTATCCAGCTTACGGCCCACCTCGCCTCCGAGGAAACCCATTGGCTTCGATGGGCAGCGTTGCTTCACGATATCGGAAAACCGAAAACAAAACGCTTCACTCCAGGGAGCGGCTGGACGTTTCACAGCCACGAGGAACGAGGCGCCCGCATGGTCCCAAAAATCTTTAAGCGGCTTCGTCTTCCTTCAGACGAGCGAATGAAATATGTTCAGAAACTCATCCGTCTACACCATCGACCGGTTTCTCTCGTTGATGAAACGGTGACCGATTCTGCCGTTCGACGACTTCTGTTCGATGCCGGCGATGAGGTGGAGGACTTGATGATTCTTGTTCGAGCAGACATCACGTCGAAGAACGCGAGACGCGTCCGGAAGTATCTTCACGCGTTTGATTCAGTCGATGCGAAAATGATTGCCGTCGAGGAGACGGATCGAATCCGAAACTTTCAGCCGCCAGTCGATGGCCTGGAAATCATGAAAACGCTAGGCCTGGAGCCAGGAAGAATCGTCGGAGACCTCAAAGAAGCCATCCGGGAAGCCATTCTGGAAGGAATAATACCGAACGAGCACGATGCAGCCTTTGCCTACTTGATGGAGATCAAAGACCGTGTCATGAATAAAACCGGGGATCTGGATAGGGTTCGAAAAGAATCTAACTAGAGTGCACCCTGAAGGACGATTTCCCGTATTGAGTTGAAATTAATACAGCGATCTCAATTTAGGTTTGTAGAGGGAAATGGCTAACATCATCCGCGTTGTTCTTTCAATCATTATCCCACCCGTAGGCGTCTTTTTCAAGGTGGGGTTTGGCTTGCACTTCTGGGTAAACATCGTCTTAACGATGCTGGGGTATATTCCCGGATTGGTCCACGCTATTTGGGTGCTCGCCTCTAAGAACTGATCACAGGATCGTTGTGAGTGCCCCAGTTGTTCTTCCTGACTCCAGTTGGCGAAATACCAAATCGCCGTCAAACTATCCTGCCGTCGGTTCGGGCCTGACATCCCACATGAGCATCTGCTCGATGTTCGCATAGTCCTCGTCGTTTTCTCCCCCTCCTTCACTCAAGAAAGAGTAGTCACCGAATTTCTCCCTTTGCATGGGAGAAAGCTGTTTCCAATTGACTGCTTCGTTGTCTTTGAATTCTTCCGGATACGGATTGGTTGTTCGATACGACGGATGGTACGAGCGGTACGTTTTCTCAGCCTCGTATAAGGCTGCCCGGCGGGCACCGGCCGTGGACGAACTTTTCCCAGAAACCTTGAACGGAGAAATCGTAATCGTCGCAAGAAAAAAGCCGTCTTCCTGCTCCAAATACTCCGGACGCATCACCTTGAAATCATTCGGGTGGGGATAGGCGCTACGCTCGATGAATTCCATG
>SMXL01000143.1 GCA_004356385.1 Bacteroidota bacterium | reverse complement strand
TGCGGAAGCCCCGACTCGGGGCCGCAGAGCTCATACCAACTTGATGACGAAATTCCGTTTCGCGTTGACGGTCGTCTTCAGATTCTTCGCGGCGGTGAACAGCTTGCAGACCTGGAAATTGAGATCGCGGAAACAGATTCTACGCGTACCCGCGGAATGATGCAACGGACGGAGTTTCCGATGACGCGGGGAATGCTTTTCATTTTCAATACAGAGGAAGATCGCTTTTTCTGGATGGCGAATACGCCGCTCTCTCTCGATTTAATTTTTGCCGATGCCGATTCGACAGTCATGCACATCGCGAAGTACATGAAACCGCTCTCTCCTCAAGACGTGCCTTCTAGGGGTCCAGCCCAATACGTGCTCGAAATGATTGCCGGAAGTGTGGATACGATCGGTCTTATCGAGGGCGATAAATTAGTGTGGTCGAGATCAGCTGGCAACGAGCCGGCCGGTAACAGACCCTAAAGTCCAAATGATTCGCCGCACGCACAGGTTCTGATGGCGTTCGGATTTTCAAAGTAGAATCCTTTTCCGTCGAGTCCATCGGAGAAGTCCAATTCCGAGCCTTCTACATAGAGCCTGCTCTTGAGGTTCATCACGAATTGAATACCGCCAAATTCTACCGATTCGTCGTCGTCCTGGCGTGCTGTATCCCAACCCAAATCATAGGTTAGACCCGAGCAGCCCCCTGGAATCACTGCGACTCGTAGCATGACTTCGGAAAGGTCTACATCTTCCTGTTCTGCCGTCTTGCGAATCTTTTCGATTGCGCGTTTTGTGATATTGAGATTCATAAAGGTCTAGATATTTCAATGAAGCCGTTACTCCTCGATCAGAGGCTCAAAAGTACCCGTTCCGGCACGTCTGGTTTCATTTAACCGATCTGATCTGTTTCAGCCCGTTTTTCAACTTGTCAGGCACGTTCACCCAGTAAGCCTTCTAAAACGTACATTATTGCTTTATTAAGCCACTTATTCTTCGTAATTTAGACTAAATCTAAATAGTAACGGCGCACTTTTCGCTTTCCGAATCGTATGCTTGTTGGATTTCATTTTTTTCGAGCAAAAGGACCTAAATGAGCAATTCCAGTACCAAATACCTTCAGGAAGTCGAAAAGAGTGAGTACGAATACGGTTTTGTGACGGATATCGAATCCGATCGTGCTCCTCCGGGCATCAACGAAGATATCGTTCGTCTTATTTCGCAAAAAAAGGGGGAGCCGGAGTGGTTACTCGATTGGCGCCTCAAAGCACTCAAACACTGGGAATCTCTTAACGAAAAGGTCGCTTATCCTCGCTGGGCTCATCTAAGATACCCGGAGATTGATTATCAATCGATCTGCTGCTACGCAGCGCCTAAGCAGCGACCGGCGCTCGATAGTCTGGACGAGGTCGATCCGGAGATCATCGACACGTTCAACCGCTTGGGCATTCCGCTCGAAGAGCAGAAACGGCTGAGCGGTGTTGCCGTAGACGTCGTGATGGATAGTGTTTCCGTCACCACTACCTTTAAAGAAGAGCTCGCGGGGCACGGCGTAATTTTCTGTTCGTTCAGCGACGCTGTCAAAGAGCATCCGGAGCTCGTTCGAAAGTATATGGGCTCGGTGGTACCGTACACGGACAACTTTTACGCAACGCTGAACTCGGCCGTATTCAGCGACGGCTCATTCTGCTATATTCCCCCCGGCGTCCGCTGTCCCATGGAGCTGTCCACGTATTTCCGAATCAACGAATCGGGTACGGGCCAGTTCGAGAGAACGCTTATCATTGCGGATGAGGGATCCTATGTCAGCTATTTGGAAGGCTGTACAGCGCCTATGCGTGACGAGAATCAGCTCCATGCAGCCGTCGTTGAAATCATCGCCCACAAAGATGCTGAAGTAAAATATTCGACGATCCAGAATTGGTATCCGGGAAATGCGGAGGGCGTAGGCGGCATCTATAACTTTGTCACGAAGCGCGGAATTTGTTCGGGTGACCATGCGAAAATCAGCTGGACACAACTCGAAACGGGAGCCGCAATTACCTGGAAATACCCGTCGGTCATTCTGAAGGGAGACTATTCGATAGGCGAATTCTACTCTGTTGCGTTCACCAAAGGTCATCAGCAGGCCGACACCGGCACGAAGATGATCCACATGGGTAAGGGTACGCGCAGCACGATCATATCAAAGGGAATTTCCGGTGGCGTCAGTCAGAATTCGTATCGAGGGCTGGTAAAAATCCTTCCACGAGCCGAAAATGCCCGCAATTTTTCACAGTGCGATTCGATGCTGTTGGGAGATCGATGTGGAGCACACACCTTTCCTTATCTCGAGATAAACAATTCTACGGCGCAGGTTGAACACGAAGCGACGACTTCAAAGATAGGCGAAGATCAAATATTTTATTGTAAGCAGCGCGGCCTTTCCGAGCAGGATGCCATTAAACTGATCGTCAATGGTTTCTGCAGGGAGATCTTGTCGCAACTGCCCATGGAATTCGCAGTGGAAGCTCAAAAACTGCTCGCCATTGAGCTGGAAAGCAGTGTTGGCTGAGAATTCTGCGTCAGATTTGAATTACAAAGAGGAGATGCAATCACAAGATGCTTCAGATAAATAATTTACACGTATCGATTGAAGAGGACGGCACCAAGATACTAGGCGGTGTTAACCTGAGCGTCAAGGCCGGGGAAGTTCACGCCATCATGGGCCCCAATGGATCTGGAAAAAGTACCCTTGCATCGGTCCTGGCGGGAAGGGATGGCTACGAAATCACCGACGGCAGTGTCGAGTATGATGGCCAGGATCTTCTCGCAATGGACCCGGACGAGCGCGCGCGAGAGGGGCTTTTCCTGGCGTTTCAATACCCGGTCGAACTACCTGGCGTGAGCATGACCAACTTTCTGCGCCAGTCGGTGAACAGTATCCGCAAGCATCGCGGCCAGGAGGATCTGAGCGCGGTGGATTTTCTGAAGGTCATGAAGGAGTGCGCCGAGCTTGTACAGCTGGATCCCAGTCTTAAACAACGGTCTGTTAACGAAGGATTTTCGGGTGGAGAGAAAAAGAGAAATGAGATTTTCCAGTTGGCCATGCTCGAACCACGCTTGGCTATTCTGGATGAAACTGATTCGGGCTTAGACATCGATGCACTACGAATCGTCGCGGACGGAGTTAACCAGCTTCGAACCGAGGATCGAGCTTTTATTGTGATCACCCACTATCAGCGATTGCTCGAATACATCGTACCCGACTTTGTACACGTCCTGATCGATGGAGTGATCGTTCGTTCCGGGGACAAGAGCCTTGCTCTTGAACTGGAAGATCACGGATACGATTGGCTGAAAGAAGAACTATCTGAATCCACGACCTGATAAGGGCCAAAGACAACTTTATTTGTCGTCTAAATACCATGCCTGAAGGAAACAACTACAAACAGACTGCTTCACTCGAAGACCGCGTTCTCACGGGACACAAAGTTTTTATGGCGAGTTTGAACGGTTACGAGTCGTTTTTACCCGGTCTTCGGTCCGACGCCCTCAAGTCGTTTCAGTCTTTGGGATTTCCGGATCGCAAAAACGAAGCCTGGAAGTATACGCCGGTTAAGAAGTGGCTAACCGACTCTCTACGGATTGAAAGGGCTGCAGATCAACACGAGGTCGAACTTCCCGTCGTTTTGAATCAAGACCGCCAGTATCTGGCCGTCAGTGTTAACGGGGTGTTCAGGCCAGACCTGAGTAAACTTCCGAAGGACGATAGTAATATCGTCGTTTGCAGCCTAGAAGATGCCCTGAAAAACCACGCGGATGTTGTGCAGTCTCATATCGCGAAGCAAGCCGATTACAAGTCGGAAGTGTTTACGGCTTTAAATACGGCTTTTATAGGAGAGGGCCTCTTCGTCTGGATTCCAGATGGTGTTTCACTGGACCTGCCGCTTTATATAACGGACATCTGTGCAGAACCCCAGCGTTCACTCATCCAGCCCCGGAATCTGTTCATCATGGGTGCCCAGGCTTCTGGCACCCTTATCGAGTGGTACGATGATTCGGGACAATCGTCCTGCCTAGAGAACGCAGTGACTGAAATTTTTGTCGGACCTTCGTCCAGAATGAATCACGTACATGTGTTTGATCGAGGAGGCTCGGCCGATCTCATCAACTCTCTTTTTGTCTACCAGGAGAAGGACAGTTACTTCGCTACGAATCACCTCACCCTCTCGGGCTCCCTCGTGCGTCACAACTTGAACTTCTTGCCTGATGCGGAGGGCTGTGAGACACATCTTTTCGGCCTCGTCCTAGCCGGAAGCGACATGCACGTCGACATCCATTCTTTTGTTGACCATGCAAAACCCAATTCCTTTAGCAATGAGTTATACAAATACATTCTGGATGGAAATTCCGTCTGTGTCTTCAATGGAAAAGTGATGGTGCGCCAGGATGCCCAGCTGATCAACGCCTATCAGTCGAACCGCAACATTTTGTTGAGCGATTCTGCGCACATGTATTCCAAGCCTGAATTGGAGATCTACGCTGACGACGTCAAATGCAGCCATGGAGCTACCACAGGGAAGTTGGACGACGAAGCCATTTTCTACCTCCGATCACGAGGTCTAAGAGAGAACGAGGCAAGGCTTCTTCTTCTTGAGTCGTTTGCCCGGGAGGTGATTGACAAGATTGGAGAAGAAGGGGTTCGCGATTGCGTGATCGATCGTCTGAGAACAGTTCTTAATTCGCAATGATCACGGTAAGTCCGCATACCATCCAGGAAGCTGGTCGCGACGAGACCCTGGACCGAATTCTTTCTGATGTTCGGAAGGATTTCCCGATTCTGGATCAGATGATCCATGGTCACCCGCTTGTATATTTGGATAATGCGGCTACGTCTCAGAAACCCCAATCTGTTATCGACCGAATTCGGTTGTACTACGAAGAGCACAACAGCAATGTACATCGTGGTGTTCACTCCCTGAGCCAGCGAGCGACGGAAATGTATGAGGACGCTCGAGAGACCATTCGGGAGTTCATAGGAGCAGCGAGCACAACGGAGATTGTCTTCACCCGAGGTACGACGGAGGCGCTAAACCTGGTCGCGCAGTCGTATGCTCGGCCGAAACTGAACAGCGAGAGCGAGATCCTGGTAACGATGATGGAGCACCACTCGAACATCGTTCCGTGGCAAATACTGAGCGAGCAGACCGGTGCGCAGGTAAAAGTCGTCCCCATTCATGACGACGGAACCCTCGATCTCCTGGCATTTGACGATCTACTGGGAGAGAGAACATGTATCGTCGCTATTACACATACATCCAACTCCTTGGGCACGATCAATCCTATTGAACAAATTGTTGAACGATCCCATGCCCGAAGTGTCCCTGTGGTCGTTGACGGCGCTCAAGCTGTTCCGCACATGCCAGTAAATGTCAGTGAGATGGGTTGTGATTTCTTTGCGTTTTCCGGGCACAAGATGTTCGGCCCCACCGGTATTGGAGTGCTCTACGGAAAAGAGACTCTACTCGACCAAATGCCACCCTACCAGGGCGGTGGAGACATGATAGAGTCGGTTAGTTTTTCGGGAACAACATTTAATAAACTGCCGCACAAGTTCGAAGCAGGAACGCCTAACATTGCGGGCGCTATTGGGCTTGGAGCTGCTGTAGACTACATCCAGAATCTCGGATACGAGTTCATCCAGCACCATGAATCGCGCCTTCTTTCGACAGCCATCGACAAGCTTTCCGAGATCGACTCGATCCGGTTCATTGGTCAGGCTCCCCAACGCGCAAGCGTAATATCATTTCTCCTGGGCGACAGCCATCCGTATGACGTGGCATCCGTCTTGGATAGACTAGGCATCGCCGTACGGACGGGACATCATTGTACACAGCCTTTGATGGAGCACTTTAAAATTCCAGGTACGGTCAGGGCGTCCTTCGCGTTCTATAACACCCTCGATGAAATCGATCGACTGTGTGACGCGCTCAATCAGGCATCTTCGTTACTGAACTAGCATGACTGCACCCGAATCCATAGCGTCACGCGGAGAAGAAATCGTCGAGGAATTCGAGTTGTTCGACGACTGGATGGATCGGTACGAACACCTGATCGATCTGGGAAGAAGTCTGCCTTTGATCGATGAAGCGTTCAAGACTAACGAATACTTGG
>SMXL01000142.1 GCA_004356385.1 Bacteroidota bacterium | reverse complement strand
CCTCTTCCAAGTTTTCTCGGAAGAGTGTTCCACGGTCTAGGCCGAGCCCGATGCCTTTGGAGCGAATGTATGTGGCCGCTCTTGCTTGACCGACTGAAGCAATTGGGCAATGACCCGCCCGAGCCACCACGAATTCTTCTTTATCAAGATCCAGGACTCCGTAAACAACGGAAATGAAAACATTGCGATCGAGGCTGTGTACCAAGGCCGTATTGGCATGGTTGAGAAAGTCGCATGGTGAAGGTGCCAGTCTACTTACGGACTGAAAAACTCCTTGCATCTCGGCCATGTAGAATGCCGCTGAGGTGCCTTTCCCCGATACGTCACCGATGATAATTGCCAACTTACGTTCGCCCAGCCGCACAAAATCGTAGTAGTCTCCGCCAACCTCCTGTGCGGAAACACTTGAAGCGGCAATAGAAAGTCCTGGCAGCGCTGGTATTTTCTGAGGTAGTAATTTTTGTTGAACTTCCCTCGCAATGCTTAACTCGCGAGCCAACCGCTCCCGTTCGACTTGTTGTTCGAAGAGGCGCGCATTGTCGATAGCAACCGCCGCCTGCGACGACAATATTCCAATGGTCTGAATATCATCGCCTTCGAACCCCCGGATTACTTCTTTCGCAGAAAACAGAGCCCCCAACACCTCGTTGCGGGCGATGAGAGGCGTAACCAACAGGCTACCGATTCCATCTCCCGGTTTGGCATTGACCCTGTGATCGGTGGGGGCGTGCTCAAGATGGAGATATGTCTTGGAAAGGACAACTTCATCGAACAGCGCCTTGGAGTCAACGAGATTCTCGACTGTTTCCAATTCAATTCGATGCGCCGAGACCAGCGACGGCGTCAGCGATCCGCTTTTGAAATCCAATACGGCCAACCATGAAACGTGGGCAGATCCCGCCTCGACTGGAGCCGATGCGATCGTCGCGTAAAGCTTATCAGCATCGAATACCTGTCCGACAAGATGAGCGAGCGATTGCATCGTGGCTCGCTCACCGGCTCGTTGGGTGAACTCACCAGATGTTGGAAGGTGGAAAAGAAGCGAAAGGAATCCGGTGGTCGAATACAAGACACCAAAGAGGGTCGCCAACCCGACAAAGTAGGAAATAGAATAACTATACATCGCCAGGTAGCTCGCGGCACCCGGAGCAATCAACCCCCCTATCGGGCTCTCATTAAGGGCACCGACTCCGAGGAAGAGCATCAGACCGAGCAAGAGCAACAGACCGATCGCGGCTATTTTTTCCTTGAAAGAGAGAAAGACAATCCACGATAGCCGAAACGAATTGACAAGCATAAAGACCACCGTCACAATCATGGCAATGATCTGAATTTCTCCAGGGCTTGATCCCGGCCGGCTCGAAAAGAATGTAAGACCCGTGATCGCCATAAGGCCAACCATGGCAAACCAATTTCGCTGGCTGACTTTTGATCTTTTTACTAAGACGAGGTCCTGGAGCTTGAGGAGCAGTATAAACGCGAACGTGATCTGAGTGAGCGCCAACACGTTCATTTTAAAAATGGAAGCCAGAACGAACGGAATGCCCGTCTCTGGGTCCAAACCGACCAAATTATACGGAGCTTCAAGTCCGGGGAGTACGGAAGGTCCTCCAAGTCGAGAAGCAACACTTCCGACGGCAAACAGCACCGACCCAGCCACTAAAATGGTCCATAATATTTTTGCCGGTCGAGATCGACTGGCATGGTAGATGTGATCCAGGACGAAATAAAGCGAAGTATAACCGACGACCAGAACGGCCTGAGAGGCTAATTGCAGAGAAAGAGGGCCGGTTGCCCCGGTATTCCACTCGAACAGATGATATAGAATGCCAAGAACAAAGCAGACCGCAAAGAGAATGCTGAGCAGGACCACAGATCCACGACTCTTATTCTTTTCCAGCGTTGCTACGGGTTCGAGCTCTTGCTTCGTTCGAGAAGGCATTCCTGGGGTTCAATACGATGCGTTCAAATGAGTCCGCTGTGTACTCAGATCGAATCGTCTTTGTTACAAGTCTAGAATCTTCCAAAGCCTACAATGTAGAGGTTTTCAGGAGATACTGGAAGCAAGAAAACCGTAACCCAACCGTTACAAAAATCTGCATAGAATCTACATCGATTTCTCACTTTTTCGAATCCGCTCGGTAACTTCGACTTGTTCGTATCGTAATGAACTACGATTAACATCTCTACGAAATCCAATCCTTTTATGCGGAACAAGAGGCTCATACGTTTTCAATTACTTCTGCTCATCGGGGTCGTTGGCCTCGTCGTATGGCGAGGAGGAGCAGATTCTGGCGATCTTGATGGGGTCGTCGTATTCGAGGGAATGTCTGCCGGTAAACTGTATCGGACCGGACTTCGAGTGGATCAGGCAACGGAGGCGGTCATTTCAATTGTTGCCGCCTTCGAGACCGATTCCGATTCGGCACCATTGGCCACGTACGGTTGGATTCTTGAGAGTGAAACTCGAGACCTGGTCTGGTCAACAGATCCCGCCCAACTAAAAAGAGACGGGATTCTGGGGGTGGGCACCGACACGATTCACATCATCCCGGGGTCGTATGAGGTCTTTTACACTACGCTTGGTCCGACCGAAAATTCAATTCACGACGCGCCGTTCCTCGGATTGACTCCATACTGGACCAATCATACGTCTAGTTTGAACATGAGTATTAGCGAGGTTGAAACGGGATCGAATTCTCGGATACTTATCCAAACGAGCGAAAGCCGGTCAAGGAAAATGGCCTACGATAGGGAATTCTGGACGACGGGTCCCGTTATTGCCCGTGGAACCCATCCATTTCTGTTTCGGATATTGAATCCCGTTAAGTTAAACGTTTATGCGGTCGGGGAGATGTGTTCTCCTGACTGTGACTTTGGCTGGATCGAAGATGCTCGGTCGGGGGAGAAAGTGTGGCTGATGGAATGGGAGAACACGATTCCTGCGGGCGGAGCTGAAAATAATCGAAAATTTACGGGAGCACTAGATCTTTCACCGGGTGTTTACCGGGCGGTTTACAGGTCGTACGGATCTCACTCGGTTTCCAATTGGCACGCAAATCCGCCATACAATCCGGATGGGTGGGGGATGACACTGTGGGGTGTCTCCGAGGCCGATGTCATTGAATTCGAACCTTGGGCTGATTCGGAGCCGTTTGTGTTATTGACTCAAGTTCGAAATAATATGCATGAAATGGTGCAGTTTGCCGTGAGCGATTCCATCAATGTATTGATCTCGGCGCTCGGTGAGATAACGCCTCGCGGGGCACTCTACGATTACGGGTGGGTCGAGGACAACGCGTCGGGAGTTATTCTCTGGAAGATGAGTAGAGAAAACTCATCGTATGCCGGTGGTGACAAAACAAATCGGATCGAAACCGCCTTCTTGGAATTGGGACCGGGTGACTACACAGTTCATTTCAAGACGGATGGTGGACATGCATACAACAATTGGAGCCTGTCCAAACCAACGTTGCCCAATCGCTGGGGTATTGCGCTGTTTAATGTGGATTATCCCGCTGGCACAGGTCGGGTAAGCGTATTTCGTTCAACCCGAAAATCGGACGAGGTCAACGAGCGTGACGAAGTTGCAGAGACCGGTTCAACTGAGTTGGGCGAACTACTGGTAAAGTTGGAACACGTTGGCAACGACTCGGATCTTTTCTACTCGTTTGAAACGGATTCCGACCAGGACGTATACATTGTTGCTCAGGGCGAAATTACTACGAGCGGAAGGTGGGATTATGGTTGGATCGAATCGAACAGCTCGGGTGAAAGAATTTGGGAACTGACACTCAGAAATTCGACCTCTGCAGGTGGAGCAGATCGCAATAGGAGGTTCGAGGGATGGATTTCGCTTGAAAAAGGATCGTATACGGCCCGGTATACGTCTGACCTTTCTCATGCGTATGCAGATTTCGGAGATGAAGCGCCCGACGTAGCGGAGGATTGGGGAATACGTATATTCGTTCGTTCTCGTTAGACTCGCACTGCTGTATTCTGGATATCGACTCGTCTCGCAGGGCGATCTGATAACGGATACAGCGTATGGATTCCGTGGCCGTTCAAATTTCCGCTCCTGAAACAACACAGGAATTACTCATAGCAGAGCTATCCGGCTACGACGTTTGCGGGTTTGAGCAAGACGATCATCATCTGGTTATATACTTCCGACAGGATGGCTTGTCGGATGAAATCTGCTCCAGGTTACGGAGGATCCTTCGGCGACATGGGCTCTCCGGCGAGTGGGATGAACGCGTTATTCCCGAGCGAGACTGGAATTCGGACTGGGAGAGAAGCATTCAGCCGATTTCAGTACCCCCTTTTTACGTTAGATCCTCCTGGGCGAAACCTGACTCAAGAGAAGAGAAATCGATCGAATTGATCATCGATCCACAAATGAGTTTTGGTACCGGCCATCATGAGAGCACAAGGCTTGCCTTACATCACTTGGGCGCATGTGGCGAGAAGCTTGCCTACGTTCTGGACGTGGGAACAGGTTCGGGGATCCTGGCGATTGCTGCCGCTAAAATGGGAGCCCAATCTGTCCTGGGTATCGATATTGATCCATGGGCGCTCAGAAATGCCTCTGAGAATGTGGTACTCAATCAGGTAGCCGAACTTGTCGAGATTCGCGAGGGTACGTATGAATCTGTTGAAGAACGGGGATTCAGCCTGATACTGGCTAATATCAACCGGACCGTACTGACAAGGGACCTGGTTTCATACATTCATCTGGCGGAATCAGGTGCTGTCGTGATTCTCTCGGGACTTCAGCTCGCTGACAAATCCATCATCACAGAACTGCTGGACGAAAACGATTGCCCACCGATCGACGAGCGAACCGAAGCCGATTGGTGGTCGGTTCGGGCTCTTTGTCCAAGTTCGTAGGCCTCTTTCAGAACGAATTAGCGCCCACGAGCCCCAGGTAGAAAGAGGTTTTGGAAATTCATCGAGACTCTCTCCAAGAACCGGGACCCCATCCCTCTTTCGATTCGTTCATACGGGCCCATCATACCTCCATCTCCCATCAAAAATCAGTCTGCGAGGCGTCGTGCAATCGAATTTAGATCAAATTATTGAATCGCTTTCCAAGGTGGTCGACCCGAAGAGCGGGAAAGACATTGTTCGATTGGGCCTGATCCGCAATCTGCAGATTTCAGAAAAGGACATTCGGTACACGATTGTTCTAACGGACCCGTCCAGCCCTTTTGCCTATCAGGTGGAAGATCTAAGTCGTTCAGCCATTCGAGATATTGTCGGGGAGAGCGTCTCCCTTCATGTCGAAATGGACAACGAGATGATTGAGCTCGGCGCTGGGCTTGTATCAGACCAGGCAGGTAAAAAGGCGCCCGGTAAAAATGTGCTAAACACGATCGCCGTCGCGTCAGGAAAAGGGGGCGTCGGGAAAAGTACTGTTTCTGTGAATTTGGCAATCGCCCTGGCACGAGAAGGTTACGATGTAGGCCTGGTCGACACCGATATTTACGGGCCTTCCATTCCGACCATGTTTGGCTTGGAAGACGCTCGACCCAAGATCAGCGACTCCCGTCAGATCATACCGATTGAAAAATTCGGGGTTAAGGTTATGTCCATGGGCTTCCTGGTCGACAAGGACCAGCCTGTCATTTGGCGAGGCCCGATGGTAACTGGCGCGACAAAGCAATTCTTAGGAGAGACAGATTGGGGCGATCTCGATTATCTGATCCTGGATCTGCCACCGGGAACGGGTGATATTCAGTTGACGATTGTACAAACAGTTGCTCTTACCGGGGCCATCGTAGTTTCAACCCCGCAAAAGGTGGCGTTGGCAGACGCCAAAAAGGGTGTGGCCATGTTTCAACAGGTCGGTGTTCCCATCTTGGGCCTCGTGGAAAATATGGCGTATTTCACGCCGCCTGATCTGCCCGATCGAAAGTACTACCTCTTTGGGAAAGGAGGTGCACGAGATCTCGCCCGAAATTTGGATATCCCCCTGCTTTCCGAACTACCTTTGGATGAAGCACTCCGTATTTCGTGCGACGTCGGGCGCCCGATGGCAGCAACGGAAGAGGGTTATCCGGCGTTTCAGGAACTGGCTCGCATCGTAGCGCATCAAGTAGCGATAAGAAACATAACGAGGCCCGATACGGAGAAAATTGAAATTACGACGCGCTAGGCTCGTTGCCGGGCAGATCCGATGCGATACTGATCTTTTTACAACAACCGGCGTTTTACATCGGTTGAAACGAAAAATTTACATTTCGACCAGTTATCTAACGTGAAAAATGTCTGATCAGCTTGAAGAGCAGCAGTATACCCGCCCGGGTCAGGATCCGGAACTGATCCAGAGTGTCGAAAAAGCCCTCGACTCGCTTCGACCGTATCTGATGGCCGACGGAGGATCGGTCCGTCTGAAGGATATCACGGACGACATGGTCGTCGAATTGGAACTCCTGGGAGCATGCGGCACGTGTCCCATGAGCACCATGACGCTTCGGGCCGGAATAGAGCAGGCTATAATGAGGACCGTTCCTCAGATCAGCCGCGTTGAGGCGATCAATTCGCTATAAGAGCGTCGTGAGTTCCTTTCCTGATCACGCCAGGCTCTAGTTGAACCCTGTTCCAGAAACCGCAGGACGATCGTCCTGATTGGCTATCTGCCAAGCCGTCGCAAAAATGAGTTGACCAATCCTGGCCATTCGATCGTACTCAATTTTCTCCGGTTCGTCGTCAACACCGTGATAGTCGTCGTGCGTCCCCGTGAAAAAGAAAATGAAAGGGATATTGTGCTTACCAAAGTTCCAGTGGTCCGATCGCCTGTAAAACTGATTCGGGTCGTCTTTTGAATTGAATCTCTCATTCAGATCGAGATCGATACCAACCAGTTTATTGACACGCTGGTTGATGTCATGCAATTCCTGAGAAATGAGATTGGAACCGATGATATACACATAGTCCGGCCCGTCGCCAGGATGTGTCGGGTCGATTCGACCGATCATGTCTATGTTCAGATTCGTAACCGTGTTTTCGAGCGGGACGATTGGCTCGTTATCGGTATAATATGCTGATCCAAGAAGTCCCTTTTCTTCACCCGCGACATTCAGAAACAGGATGGATCGTCTGGGTCCGACTCCATCGGCTTTCGCCTTCACAAAGGCTTCTGCTATTTCCAAAACGGTTACCGTTCCGGAGCCATCATCGTCGGCGCCGTTGTTGATGCCATCTTTATCGCCGGCGTCGGTCATTCCAATGTGATCATAGTGCGAGGAGATAACCACAAACTCATCTTTCAATGCCGAGTCTGATCCTTCAACGAAAGCCACGACGTTTTCAGTTACAGCCTCGAATGAATTCCTTTCAATCGAGCCGGTTATCTCAACTCCATCCAAGACGAAAACCTGAGGTTTCAGAGACGAGTTGATCTCGGACTGAAGCGATTGAATCGTTTTTCCAGTCGAGTCCAGAATAGTATTGGCAAATGAACTCGATATGGCGAACACCGTTGGGAACGAGCGACGCCGCCCGCCGCCGGAAGACGGCTCGAGGGAGAGAGGCCCGACACCTCGCGATCGGCCGTTTGCGACGAGAGCGGCCTGTTGGGCGACGGTGCCGTCAAAGCGAGGACTGCTGTCTACGACCAGCAGGATACCAACGGGTTTCAAGCCGGTTGCAGCCGAAATTTTCCGAAACCTTCGTGTTGTCCAGGCCGACGGAGTGCCGTCGTCTGTCTTCAGGAGGCTTTTCTCAGCAGATGACAGGGGCTCGTCGGCGAGTATCATGAGCCAGGAATCCTCTGCTGAGATTCCAGCGGCTTCCATAGCTTTGAAGTCGTTATAACCCAGATCATCATCTTGTATTCCATAACCACCGAACACGACACCGCCGGATATTTTCGGAGTCGATCCGAACATCAAATACGATTTATCATCGGTTTCCGCGTCCGAATTCGTTGAAGAAGCAATCCTCTCACCATTGACGATGACGATCAGATTCGCGGACGTAGTCCGATTTCCATAAACGTCGAACGGTTGGAAATAGGCAGCCGGATCCATAGGATTGGACGTAACCACCGTACCGTAGGGCGAAGCGCCCATCTTGCGATACTGCGAGGCCAGGTAATGAGCGGCCAGTTTTTGACCGCGTGCCGTTGTTTCTCTGCCTTCAAAAAAGTCCGATGCGAAAAAATAGAGATGGGCAGCCAGGTCTTCTGGTGTAATAGTCGACTGATATTTCATAACCAGATCTGGATTCTCGTACACGGTCGGTGTATTCTCGGGCGTCGAGAGGGTAGGGGGTGCATCTGTGATCTGCGCTTCGACGCGCTCAGACGTGACTCCTGTAAAGAGGACGACCGGCAGAATGAACCGCACGAGTCTGTGAACGGAATTCGTTTGTGCCATGAGGATTCTATAGTTACTAAAGTGTAGAAATCGGACGAGGACAATCAAACCTCACCCTACTTAAGTCGATTTCTTTTGTTGAGGTATGCCAGAAGGGCAGTGCGGTAAGATTCCATGGTATCTAATTCAACAAAATCGATGTTTCTCTCGCGACACCGTGATCTGAATCGCTCCGAGAAGGCCAGCACAGCCTCTTCGTAATTCTCTCTAACCTGGGCGGGATTCAATGACATCTCCTCTCCAGTCTCCATATCAACGAATTGCATG
>SMXL01000141.1 GCA_004356385.1 Bacteroidota bacterium | reverse complement strand
GCGTTAACGCACCTTGGCAGTACACTTCAGCAATGCGCCATCGGGGCCTACGGGTCTCGAAATCGCTGGAACGTTGATTGCGGGTCTCGGTTCGAGCGAATTGTCCGGTTTAATATGTGCGGAAACGCTTTTACGCGAGCCGTAAACCCCAGAATCCAGATCATATGCCACGAGCCTACGTGTCGCGTCGCGTACATTTTAATGCGGCGCATCGACTTCACAATCCTGAGAAATCAGACGAGTGGAATGCCGAAAAATACGGCAAGTGCAACTCTGCCAACTGGCACGGCCACAATTACGTGCTCGAAGTAATCGTCGCAGGGACGCCCAACGACGAAACTGGTTATGTAATTGATCTGGGTTTGCTGAAACGAATCGTGGGGGAGCGAATCCTAAGTAAGTGCGACCATGCCAATCTTAACCTGGACGTCGATTTTCTGACCGGCATCCTCACCTCTACGGAGAACGTGGCAATCGCCTTTTGGAATGAGTTGAAGGACGCTATTCCGACTGGAGAGCTGTACTCGGTGAAGCTCTGGGAGACGGAGCGGAATATGGTTGAATATCGTGGGGAACGAAGTGGGGACGATAGTTGAGAAGGAGAGGGCGAATGCCGTGGCGAGAAATGTCGTATATGTAAATGATACCCGGAAGTGAATACTGATCTTGAAATAATGGAAGAACTACTAGAGAAACGATACAACGAGAGCCATCAGTACGACGCAGGACTCGTCGGCGAGATGGCGCCTCATGTCGAGGCGCTCCTGGAACATATGGGAGAGGATCCACACCGTGAAGGCCTTCTGCGAACCCCTGAACGTGTGGCAAAGTCCATGCTATACCTGACTCAGGGGTACCAGATGGACCCACGAAAAATTCTGGAAAGTGCTGTTTTTCAAGAGGATTATTGCGAAATGATTCTCGTGAAAGACATCGAGATCCACAGCCTGTGTGAACATCATATGATCCCGTTTTTCGGGAAAGCACATGTGGCCTATATCCCGGATGGGAAAATCGTTGGCCTGAGCAAGCTTCCTCGGGTCGTTGACGTGTTTGCGAGGCGGCTCCAGGTTCAGGAGCGGCTCACGATTCAGATTCAGGAAATCATACAGGAAGTGCTCCAACCTCAGGGCGTCGCGGTCGTTATTGAGGCAACGCACCTCTGTATGGTCATGCGCGGCGTGCAAAAACAACACAGTATTTCGACGACGAGTGCCATGTCGGGTGTGTTCATGGAAAATGCGGACACTCGCGCAGAATTCATGCGCCTGATCAGAAACGGATCATCTGTTTGACCACCGTCCCGAGCTAGCCAACACGAGAGACTTCTTGAGTAGCGAAAAAGAACACATTCTGATTACGGGCGCCAGTCAGGGGATAGGCGAGGCGATTGCACGAACATTTTCCACTGCTCTCCCCGGGGCCACACTATCACTTCTAGCAAGAAATACGGAGCGACTCCAGACCGTAGCGGATGCCTGCAATAAGGAGGGAGCCGACGCGCATATTTACCCGTGCGATCTTACCAATCCAGACGCCGTAAAAAAAACCTGCGACGAGCTATTGTCCGAATCTGGAACGCCAACTGCACTTATTAACAATGCCGGTACGTTTCAGCCGGGCGGGATCAGCGACACCACGATTGAACAGTATCGATTTCAGATGGATGTGAATCTTACGAGCGCATTCTTGATAAGCTCGCAGATCGTACCGGAAATGATTTCAGCGGGCAGCGGGCACGTGATCTTCATGGCCTCCGTCGCGTCCATGAGAGGGTATCCTCGTGGAATCGCTTATTGTGCATCCAAACACGGCCTGTTGGGGTTGGCAAGAGCCATCCGGGAAGAAACCAAAGAGGACGGCGTCCGAGTGACGGCGATTCTACCCGGCGCAACACGTACCGCCAGCTGGGATGGCTCCGGATTTCCGGATGAACGACTCATGCCGCCCGAGGATATTGCCGCGGCAGTTCTTGCAGCTTTTCAGATGAGCGAGCGCACGGTCGTAGAGGAGATCTTACTGAGGCCGCAACTAGGCGATATCTAGGCCAGAATTGGTCGAATTATTTAGAGGCGCGTCCGTATCGAGGCGATTCGTCAGCCCATCAATTCATATTCGGATGGTCCGGATAGTTCACCAGCAAGGCGAATTCCCCTCCCAGAGCCAACATTGATTCGCGCCAAAGAGAAGATGGATCGACATCAAAAACCAACTTCTTGCTCGGTGGAAGCAGTAACCACCCTCCCGCGTTGATTTCTTCTTCGAGCTGACCGTCGGTCCAGCCGGCATATCCGAGGAAAAATCGGAGATCTTCGCTGGTCGGGTTTTGCTCGACAAGAAGTTGCTGGAGTTCCGTAATCTCTCCTCCCCAAAAAATTCCATCGGCGATTTCCAATGCGCCGGGCAATTCGTCTCCATACCTGTGCAAATAGTGCAGCGTATCGAGCTGAACCGGTCCACCGATACGAACGGAGTCCTTGAAAGTAGACAGCTCATCGACCAGTTCCGACATCCCCAGGGAAACGTCGTGATTGAGAACGAGCCCGAAACTTCCCTCAGAGGTGTGCTCGCATACGAATACTACGGATCGACGAAAATTCGGATCGATCAGAACCGGGGGCGCCACGAGAATGACTCCGGCGGCAAGGGCTATCTCCTGTTTGCCATTCACAAGACCAGCCCCTCCTCTTCCTGCAATTCTTTCAGAAGTGATCTCCTGGCGCCGACCCACCAATCTGGGCTGCGGGTAATCGTCTGAACGTTCACATCCATAAAATGTGGAATCAGATCGATAAGCGCAGGAGGAACCAGCTGCCATTTGCCCTCTGCAACCAGGTTCTGGAGGTCTTCAGCGGCAAGATGTGCCCACCGCCATTTATGACGGAGCCCTTCGGCCTTTTTCCAATAATTCTTGTCATCCCAGGACTGGGCGCTTTCCTCAATCGTTTTCGCGATACCTCTCAGGCTGAACACCAGAAACGCCGTCATATCCTGAGCCTCCTCATCGAAGGAATTCCCTTTGGCCAGAAGATGAAGCACTTCCGCACACGAGCGTCGGTGGGCGCGCCTTCGCTTTGCTGCAGTATCACCTGTATTGATGATTCGACCCATCCTTATGAACAGACTATGTACTCCTGGTTTTGTTGGCTTGCCAAAATAGGTACTGCAGATAAAACGACGAATACTTTATCGACGGAATTCCACCATATGGATAAGATCATCGAGGATGTCGGTGTACTTACTGGATACTGTCAGCGTACTCCGCGTGGCAATATCAGTCCGTTATTGCCCCTATGGGTACGATTGCAACAAAGTGTGCTTCTCTTCGTGAAGGAAGGCGTCTATGCTGCTACCTGAACAGCACATAGCGAAATTTTAATTATCGAAAGCACGTTCACCCCTCGCCGACCGTCCTAGTCGGCCCCATTTCATGACGACTGAAACTAAATCTCCAAAGAGTTCAATCGCGCCACTACTGGCTCCACGTGGCTCCGGTTACCAGGCTCCCGATCCGAAACCCGGCATGGGCATCGGAGAAGGAATGGACCGCAAGATTGAGAAAAAGTTTTGGAACACCAATCGAATTCTCTCAGTGATCGGCGGGGTGGCCTTTCTCGCTCTCATTTTTTGGGGAATCTCCGCCAACGCAGGAGGACGAAAACTTAACGTTGATTTAGAGCGCCTGTCGATAACCCAGGTCGAATTTGCACCATTTCAGGAAATGATCCCTGGAACCGGAAATGTTCTTCCAAGCACAACGTTTTTTCTGGACGCCGAATCCGGGGGCCGGATTGAAGAGATTTATGTTCTGGAGGGTGAAATCGTAGAGAAAGGACAGCCCATTCTGAAGCTGACGAACGCATCCCTCCAGTTGCAACTTTTCAGCTCGGAGACATCCCGAATTGAGCAAATAAACCGGTTAGAACAGACTCGATTTTCGGTCGAGCAGAATAATCTCCGTACCCGTCAAGACCTGACGAACATGGATTATCGGATTAAAACCCTGAAACGCGATGTGGATCGTAACGAAGACTTGTTCAATCGAAAAGCGATTTCAGAACAGGAATACTACCGGGTCCACGACGAATACGACTACTGGGTCCGAAATCGATCTCTGACCATTGAAGCCTATCAGGGAGACTCCCTTCGCCAGGCCATTCAGATCGATCAAATGGAAGACGCGATCGGAAGAATGGAGGAAAACTTTCAACTCGTTCAGCAACGCCTCGAAAACCTGATCCTCCTTGCACCGGTGTCGGGACAACTGTCACAGCTAAACGCCGAACTTGGTCAGCAGAAGGCGCCTGGGTTTCGATTCGGGCAAATCGACATGCTCGACGGCATAAAGGTGGAGGCTGGAATTGACGAATTTCACATTCGACGGGTCCAAAAGGGTCAAAGGGCCATATCCACGGCGATTGACGGGCGAGTTTACGAGATGATCGTCCGCCGTGTGTATCCGGAAGTCACGGCCGGACGATTTACGATCGACCTCGACTTTATAGAAACTCCAGAGGGTACCCGGCGCGGTCAAACCATTCGGTTCAAACTGGAGATGAGTGAGCCGGCTGAAGCCACGGTAATACCTCTCGGAGGATTTTATCAGACGACGGGCGGTAACTGGATCTACGTAGTCGACGAGTCTGGCGATTTCGCTGAGAAACGGGCGATTCGGATCGGTCGAAAGAATCTAGAAGTGTATGAGGTTCTAGAAGGCCTGGAGCCCGGAGAAGAGGTTGTATCCTCGTCGTACGAAACGTTTAACGAAGCAGACCGATTGGTTTTTAAGTAGCCGGATTCCCAACAATCTGGAGCAGCATTGCAAACAATTGTAACCTATTGGGGTGTCTAAACGATATGAAAATGGACTCCCCTACGAATTTCAAGAATTGACACACCTGGATTAGCAAGAACAATGATTAAAACGAATAATCTCAAAAAGTCGTACGTCACCGAAGAAGTGGAGACAACCGCTTTAAACAACGTGAATATCGAAATCAAGGAGGGCGAATTTGTTTCCGTAATGGGTCCTTCAGGGTGCGGAAAGTCAACCCTTCTGAATATTCTCGGATTGCTCGACAACCCGACCGACGGTGAGTTCGAATTCATGGGTACGGAGGTATCCAATCTGTCTGAGAGGCACCGAGCTCAGCTTCGAAAAGGCAATATTGGTTTCGTCTTCCAGAGCTTTAATCTGATCGATGAGCTGACCGTATATGAAAATGTTGAGCTACCTCTACTTTACCTGGGTATGGGGTCAGATGAGCGCAAGGCACGGGTTAACGCCGCTCTTGAGTCCGTTCAAATCGTGCACCGGCAGGGGCACTTCCCTCAGCAGCTTTCTGGTGGACAGCAGCAGCGTGTGGCGATCGCCCGAGCTGTGGTGGCCGGACCGAAACTGATTCTTGCTGACGAGCCCACAGGAAACCTGGATTCGACGCATGGCGAGGAAGTGATGAATTTGCTGACTCAGATGAATGAAGCCGGTACGACGATTATCATGGTCACGCACTCCCCCGCCGACGCCGAGTATTCTCAGCGCGTGATTCACCTGTTCGACGGCCATGTTGTTACGGAAAACTTTATACAGAGCCATTACATCCATCAGGCTGGCGAATAGTCCTGTTTGAGCAGGGGTCCTTATTTTCTAGATTACGGATTCATTCTCGTCGTCTCTTGCTGATGCGAGCGGGCGACGTGATCCGTAAATCCTGTGTAATACGCCCACTAAAGTGCGTTTGGTTTAATGAATGAAATCTGCATACACGTTCCTTCAATGCGCGAGGATCAGACTGTAGAAGTTGAGGTCACGGTAAACGGAAAAACCCGACTCATGAACTACCGTGTGAAGGCATTTGACTGGACTAAGGGCGGAACCGACCCGGATCGACGAATTGAGCGTTTACGATCGATGATTAATTCGTATGACCCGCAGTGGGAATTGGTTCAGATCGGAGCGCCAGACGGACATATGGTGCCCGTCATGTTTCGTCAGCGGGTACAAAACGCTTCCTGACTGACGTTCACTTAGCCTCTATTTCCAAAACATCCATTTCCCGTTTTCCTATTCTGTCATTTCTTGACCGAGGATCTTTGACCGCACGGATCCTTTTTCGCGCATATTCCCGTATTGCCTTACGGAGATGAGTTTCTCTGACAAAGTTGTTTGGATAACCGGAGCTTCTTCGGGGATCGGCGCTGCCTTGGCACTTGCGTATGACAAACGCGGTGCCTCCGTCGTGATGTCAGCAAGGCGGGTAGATCGACTCCAGGAAGTCCACGACTCGTGTCAATACCCCGAAAACCATCTCGTACTACCGCTCGACATCACTCGAGAGGATACCCACAGCCAGGCCCATGATTTGATCGTCGATCGATTCGGTCGCGTGGACATTCTTATCAATAACGCTGGAATCAGTCAACGATCGAACATACTGGATACGCGTCCTGAAGTGGAAAGAAGGATCATGGAGGTGAACTATTTCGGAACACTTTCCATGACACACTGCGTCTTGCCGGGTATGGTCGAACGCAGATCGGGTCACGTGGTCGTAGTCAGCAGTCTGATGGGGTATGTCAGCACACCTTCTCGGTCTTCGTATGCGGCATCGAAGCACGCACTACACGGTTATTTCGAGTCTTTACGGGCAGAAATGTGGCCAGAGGGGATTTACGTTACGATGATTTGTCCCGGATACGTTCAGACCGAAATCCCACTGCATTCTCTTCGCGGAGATGGTCGTGACCACGCCCGGATGGACATGACCCATGTCAAAGGGATGCCTGCCGAAGTCTGCGCCGAAAAAATTGTTCGTGCGATAAAGCGAAAGCGATCCGTTATAAAAATAGGGTGGCCACACGTCGGGGCGGTCTACGTTTACCGGTTTTTCCCACAGCTCTACCGGTTCATGCTCCGGCGCGTTTATCCTTCCAAGTTGAGGTGATCCGTTGCTGGCGACCGCTCTGCAAACCATCTCTACCTAATGGATGTCCAATCTGCGTAACCGAGAAATCAACCAAATATTGCAATTAGATATGAAAAGCATTTCGCAACTCCTGAGCCTGTTTATGGCGGTGTTGCTCATTCCCGTAATTTCCTCTTCAGCACAAGATTTCGAGCGTACGTTTTCAGTTTCTTCCGGTGGTGAACTGAGGCTTGATCTCGAGACCGGTGGATCCGTCGTCATCACAGGCTGGAATCGAAGTGAAGTTGAAGTCAAAGTGTACGTGAGAGGCCGCGACGATGACGAACTCATTCTCGACATCGAAGAGCTTTCAAACGGTGTATTCATCCGTACAGAATTTGAAAGAAGGAATAGCCGTGCAGATGTGGAAATCGAGGTCATGGTACCCAGCGTATTTGACATCGACGTGGAGACCACGGGCGGCAAAATAAATGTCACCGGAGTCGAAGGGAAACTGGTTGGCCAAACCATGGGCGGTGAACTCGAACTTCGGGGCCTGAAAGGCACTATTGATTTTGAAACCATGGGCGGAGAAATTGTTCTCGAAGACTCCGATGTCAACGGTCGCATCAGCACGATGGGCGGCGAAATCACCGTTATCGACGTAACCGGTAATGTGAAAGCGAATACGATGGGGGGTGACGTTTCTTACAGCAACGTCCGACAGCGGTCGAGCTCGGGTCGAGATGCCGAGGTTCAGATCAGCACGATGGGCGGAGAAATAACGGTTGACCGAGCGGACTACGGCGCCGACCTCGAAACCATGGGCGGAGAAATCCATGTCGGCTCTGCAAAAGACCATGTGAAAGTATCCACCATGGGCGGCGAAATCTCTATTGGAGAAATCGATGGCTGGGTTGAAGCGTCGACTATGGGTGGCGAAATTGAAGTAAACATGGTGGGCGATCCGAACTCCGGCGATCGTCATGTCGATCTGTCTTCGATGGGTGGTGACATCGTTTTGACGGTTCCAGATGGATTGTCGATGGACATTGAGGCCGAGATTACGGTTACCCGTCGACACGACATGGACGAATTTGAGATCCGGTCCGATTTCGATCTGCGTGTCGAACAAACAGCGAGTAGTGAACGACGCCGTAGAGACGACGGCCTCATCGTAGCCACCGGAACGGTTGGAAGCGGGAAACACCGCATCAGGATTAAAACGACCAACGGCGACATCACAATCCGACGCGGTCGGTAAGGTCGCTCGTTTGGCGCGGACTACATACCCGTTACTTATCGGGGTCTACTCTTCAGCGGCCGCTGCTTCGTCCGGGAAACCGTAATGGACGACGCGGCGGTCGTTTTCTGTTGATTCGTGAAGAAACGACAGGCCCATTTTCTCCATGATTCTTACCGAGCCGACGTTTTCGGTGTATGACTTAGACTGGATATTCTTGAGACTGAATCGATTGCGTCCCAGCTCAAGCACTGCGATGGCCGCTTCCGACCCGTATCCTCCCCCCCAATACTTGCGCGCGTACCGCCAACCATAATCCAGCACGCCGTCGACCAGCTCGAATCCACAGAACCCCATAAAGTCTCCTGATTCCTTGTGTTCGACTGCGAATCGAATCCAGCCTCGTTCTTCGTAAAGCGTCATCATCTGGTGCACGAAAGTCCGGGCGTAATCCGTCGTGCGAGCCGCTCCGTCGCCGATAAACGTCATGACCTCCAGATCGGCCGAGAGTTCGGCGTACGGCTCAATGTCGGACTCTTTCCAATTGCGAATGATGAGTCGATCTGTTTCTAGTCTCAGGTCTTCCATGTTCGGCCATCCGTTGGCAAGTCTCAATTCTGATCCTGTATCGCATCGGCGGCTTCTTCCGTTTCGGCCATCGTACCCGTGGTCAGTTCCAATACGATACGATCCGCGTCGTAGATCTTATCGAGTGTTTCTTTCACGGCGCGCATATCAACCATGATATTGCGCCCGCGGTCCGGAAGGTAGATGTAGTCTCTCGACAATCCTTCGATATTTCGATCGAAGTTGAGTCCTACAATCTCGAGGTTCCTCGTGACGGCCGGCGATCCGGAATTCCCGCCGATGGTATCGGACGTTGAAACGAAATTGAGAGGCGTGCCCAGTCGGAGATCCGAAGGAGGATTTTGCCACTTTGCTGGAAGGGTCCAATCGGGGTGGCCGCCGTAGGAATAAAAGTGGTCCATCAAACCGTACAATGTTGTATACGGCGGAGCGAGGGTTCCGTTGTAGGAATATCCCTTCACGATTCCGTCTGTAAAGCGAGGAGAAAACGTCGCGTCCGACGGGACCGTCACCCCATACAGTTCGAATCGAGCTTTGCCAACTTCACTCTGAAGCTCTCGTTCGCGGGCCAACAGCTCATTAAAACCAACTCTGAAGCGGTCAAAAACGTCGAAAAATGCTTCGACCATCGCTATTCCGGGATCGGATAACGATAAAGTACCCTGATCGAGTGCGCGTTCAGTTGCTTCTGCACTTACGAGAATAGAGGTGTCCAGGACCTGTTTGGCTCTCTCGAAGGCTTTGAGCCCGCCCATCATCCCGAGAACGGACGCATCGTCTGGTCCGAGGTATTCGGATATTTCCTTGAGCCTGGCTGTGAGAAGCCGGGCTTCGAGACCTGCAGGTCGATCACGAACCTCCGAGAGAGCCGTTGAAGCCGAGACCGCCGCGACCGAATCCACACCCGCCGCACGAAGATATCGAATTGCCTCAATTCCGCGTCGGATCGTGGCTGACGAAAAGACCGAGACCTCTATGTAGCGGAAGGCTCCATATTCGTCCGAGAATACCCGTTTTTCGATCTGAACGGCTGCAATATCATCAATGATGTGGCCGAATCGTGTATTCAATTCCTGATCAGCTTCGATTGCAGCCCTGAACTGCCTTTCTCCATCTGCCCTTCTGGCAATCAACATCGGATCCTTCAGCGCGTCGTCGCGACCGGAGTACGCCTTCTGGCTGTTTGAAATGGAAAAGATCGTGTTTCGAAGATTCAGCGCTTCTCCTGTTTCAGGATCCTCGTCGTAAAAGGCTCGAAATTCGGTTAGGCGACGATTTAGCGTTTTGAGCGTGTGATCTACCAATACGTCACGAAAAAATTCGAGCTGAGCAACTGTCGCTTGACGACTTGTGGACCCCGGATTACCGATCACAAAGACAAGGTCTCCTTCCTCTACACCCGCATCGCTAAATCCGAAATAGTTGGGCGATTCAAGGGGTGAACCGTCTTCATCGTAAATGCGAAGGAAGGAAAAATCCAGCGCGTAACGGGGATATGTAAAGTTGTCACCGTCTCCTCCGAAAAACCCCAATTGCAATTCGACGGCAAACACGAGCCGAACATCCGTATAGCGACGAAAAACGTAGGCAGAATGACGACCTCCGTTGTAGAGAGGAATAATCTGAACCTGCAAGTTGGAAACGTCTGAATGGGCCGTCCGAAGTCTTGCTTCGATCTCTTCCATCACCTCTTCACGCGAGTTGCCGGAGAGCACGTTTTCGTCCAGGGTAGCAAGCGCCGCGTCTACCTCATCCGTTACATCTTCAATGGCGATCAGCTGATCGGCATAGTAACCGGGAATGCGTCGCTCCTCATCCAGAGAACGCGCATAGAATCCGTTGTCGAGCAGGTTTTCACCGGGTTCGCTCACAGCAGATACACGGGCGCGAACGCAGTGATGGTTTGTGACCACCAGCCCCGTTGGAGAAATAAAGGAGGCCGAACATCCCGGAATCCGAAGAACGCTCAGGCGAGCCCTCTCGAACCACGCTTCGTCGGGGGTGAAATCATACGTCTCCTTAAGATATTCCAGAGGAGGGTACTCGAACGCCCACATCTTACCGTTGTCAAATCGACCTGCCTTGACGGCGTCGGCAACGCTAAAGTCCTGGATGGCACCCACCGCTGGTGAATGAGCGGCAAGAACGAGACAACCCGCCGTGGCAATTAGGAGAAGAAATCGATTCGAACTGATCATGCTAGAATGTGTAATGTTGATCTACCGTCTGAATGAGCATAAGTACGTATAAGTGCGCAGATTGATCACCCGGATTTTTTAACTTTCGAAGGCGTTGGAATTCGCCTTTGAAAGCACCGCATCCCTCTACAAAACCATAATGAACCGGAACGACGAACACTCCGCCGATACGCCTGAAGCTACCAGTCGACACTTCATCCAGCAGATCATTGATAACGATCTAAAGGAAGGGCGAGTCCAGGGAGAGATCGTATTCCGATTTCCCCCGGAGCCCAACGGATTCCTGCACATCGGCCATGCAGTCCGCCCGATCTGGGTTAATTTCGAGCTGGCAAAGGAATACAGAGGCCGGTGTCATCTCCGGTTCGACGATACCAATCCTGAAACGGAGGACATGGCATACGTCGACGCGATCGAAGAGGACATCCGTTGGCTGGGTTATGATTGGGGAGAGCATCGGTATTTCGCCTCAGATTACTTCGAAGAACTTTATGAGCTGGCTCTCAGATTGATCGATGACGGTAATGCCTACGTGGACAGTCTTTCGGAGGAAGAGATTCGTGAGTATCGCGGAACGGTAACCGTAGCGGGCAGGAACAGTCCGCATCGAGATCGAAGCGTTGAGGAGAATCGAGAGCTCTTCACCAAAATGAGAGCGGGCGATTTTCCGGACGGAAGTCATGTATTGCGTGCGAAGATTGACATGTCATCCAACAATATGCTGATGCGGGATCCGGTTTTTTACCGGATCAAGCATGCTGCCCATTATCGTCGCGGCAACGATTTCCCTATCTACCCGCTGTACGACTTCGCCCATCCGCTTTCAGATGCTATCGAGAATATCACCCATTCCCTCTGCTCGCTGGAATTCGAAGTCCACCGACCTCTGTACGACTGGTTGGTGGACGCATTATTTGACTCGCCGAGGCCACATCAGTACGAATTCGCCCGGTTCAATCTGGACTACACGGTGCTCAGCAAGCGAAAATTGCTTCAGTTGGTCGAAGGCGGTTTGGTTTCGGGGTGGGATGATCCACGGATGCCCACCATTGCAGGATTCAGGCGTCGCGGTGTGACAGCGGAAGCCATTCGAAAGTTTTCCGCGACCATCGGGATCGCAAAATCCGACACCCGGGTGGACCTTTCCATGCTCGAATTCGCCATTCGAGATGATTTGAACACCCGCGCCCCGCGAGTAATGTGTGTTCTGAGACCTTTAAAGATCGTTCTCACCAATTTCCCTGAAGCGAACGAAACTGAGTGGATCGATGCGCCATACTGGCCTCACGATATCCCTAAAGAAGGCTCCCGATCCGTGCCGTTGACGCGAGAAATTTACATTGAGCGGGATGACTTTATGGAAGAGCCGTCCAAGAATTTCCATCGGCTCTCCCCGGGAGAAGAAGTGCGATTGAGGTACGGATACATCATTCGGTGCGATGTCGTGATCCGCGACGAGGAAGGAAAAATCCTGGAGCTACGGTGCACCTATGACCCGGAAACGAAAAGCGGAGTCGGATCTTCCTCGCGACGCGTGAAGGGAACCGTTCATTGGGTCTCAGCCAGCGAAGGGATTCCCATCCATGTTCGACTGTACGACAGGCTCTTCATGGTAGCCGATCCCGATGGCGCTGACGACGATAAAACGTTTATCGATTACCTGAATCCAAATTCGCTTCAAGAACCTCACTCAAGCATCGTAGAACCGAGCGTTTCTTCTGTTGAGCCGGGGGATCGATTTCAGTTTGAGCGGCAGGGCTATTTTTACGTGGACCCGGTTGACTCAACGCCCGATCACCCCATCTTCAATCAAACGATTCCTCTGAAGGACACGTGGCAAAAAGCCAAGAAGGCCGCGTCCGTACCTGGTCTCGAATCTGCGCCCGGGCGAGAGGCCAGGCCTGAAACCGGGTCTGCGTCCGCGCCCGAGTCTTCGCCCGGATCCGTGTCCGCAGGCAAACGAAATCCGTTGGAAGGACTGAGCGACGAGGCTGTTTCTCGGGCGGAGGCCATGTCGGAGCGACACGATCTATCGCTGGGCGATGCAGCTCTATTGGGAGCGGATGACGGCTGGGCAGAGTACTTCGAACAAGCCGCCAAGGCAGGCCACGGGGGCGCCGTCGCCAACTGGTTGATCCAGGAAATGAGACCGGTCATCGGAGATGGCGACCCGGCCGATTCGACTGTTTCTCCGTCTCAGGTGGCCGCTCTTGTCAACCTGCTCGCTAAGAAGACCATATCGAGTCGAATCGCCAAAGACGTATTTGCGGAAATGCTGGAGTCCGGTCTGGACCCGGAAGTCGTCATTGAAAAACTGGATCTTTCCCAGATCTCCGATCCGGGCGCCATCGAAGAGCTCGTTGATGCGGTCTTGATCGAGCATCCTGACCGCGTGGAGGCATATCGAGCCGGAAAAACCGGACTCATCGGCTTCTTCGTGGGTCAGCTGATGTCCAGAACGAATGGGAAGGTCAATCCACAGCTTGTAAGAGAAATCCTTGAAAAAAGGCTTTCCGAGAACGGTTCGTAACTCCTTAGAATGGAATTGCTGTGCCCGATCCAACGAACTCGAGCGCTTGACTCGCGGTGTCGAACATCCAGACGAGTTCCGACGAATCTGAGACGAGCGCAGTCGTAGAACTCAGCCAACCGACGAGTCGATTCGCGTACGAACGGGCGTCCCCGACCGTTACGGCGGTCGAAAACGAGGTGCCGGGGGTTTGGATAAATAGACGTTCTCCATCCTCACGGTAGGACAGTGTCTGGCTGTCAGAATTCCATTCGGGATGACTCTTTGACGGAGCGCTCGCTGACGGCGAGAAAGCGTAGGCAGTTTCTTCCGTCGTCAACCTGTAGATCGAGATCGATCTAAGTTCGGATTCTGGTTCCACTCGAACATCAAACGCGATTTCAGAACCATCTGGCGACCACGTCGCATGGCGGGGTCGATATCGATCACCCGCAATCTTAACCGGATCGCCATCGGTCACGGAAACGACGAATAGTGCCGAATCGGGTTCGTATTCCCTCGTGGCGCTGTTAAAAGCTAGTTCTCGAAACGTGTACGCCAGACGCCGTCCGTCTGGTGAAGGGGTGATTGCCGTCCAGCGCCGGATATCTGTGGTCTGCAGGGTGCCGCAATCGGTCTCGGATACCCGGTACAGATTATCGGTCGATCGAACAACCAGTTCATTGGAAGACGGCCAGGAAATGACTGCCTTGGACGAAGAACAGCCAAGGCGACGCACAGCGTGATCGTCCAACGATATGATCTCGATATCTCCGGTACCCATCGCCGGTCTATCGTTTGCGACGGTCGGCTCATAATACCCGACGGCAAACCGGGATCCATCAGGAGACCAACTCCCCGTGTATTGTAAACTCGCACTTCCGGTGCGTAGCTCCACGGACTGGAGCGACTCAACGGAGAAAACAATCAGTCTTGATTCGGATCCGGATTCTACAGCCAGGACAGCGTGTAATCGATCCGGCGATACCGACGCATACAAGACGCGCCCTCCCTTTCCCAGCGGCGTGCTGGCTTGCGTCGTCAGATCACGAAACCGGATCTCTGACGAATCAACCCATAGAAATCTTCCCTCAGTGAACGGAGACACCGTTATGAGCGCTGAGTCGGAGGTAGTCTCACCCGGACCCGAACAG
>SMXL01000140.1 GCA_004356385.1 Bacteroidota bacterium | reverse complement strand
TCAGTGGCGAGTCCAATACGTTTAAACTGGAAGCGGTGAATTTGCCGGATGAAATCAATCGGTATTTCCTGGACACCGCGTCCGGGAATCGCTTAAGTCAATTCCAGTTTCGAGAAGGAGTCAATACGAGGCAGATAGCTCTCAGGGTATTTCTTCCTGACCGTCCGACTCAAAATGTGAATATGGACGAATCAATTCCGTTTTATGCAGTCGCCATCCCGCGCGAGCGTGCTGAAGAGATCGGAAATGTCAGAGAGCGAACGTATACGACAGCAGCACTCGATGAACTGGGCGTTGGGTACGTTCCCCTTGAGTTAGTGCCTCGGGGTGTCGGTGAAATACTTGTTCGATTACAGCAACTTTTTCACACGATCAATGCCGACGAAACGGTAGAATTTTCGATTGAAATAGTGAATGAAGGGACCAGGCGCCTAGATAATATCCGAATCGAAGTGGATCCACCCCTGAATTGGAAAGAAAGAATAGAACCAGAGGTTATTGAATCTCTCAGAATCAGCGAGGAGGGAACGGTAACTGTTTTTGTCACCCCTCCGGCGGACGTCTCGCCTGGTCGGTACGAGGTTCGAGTTCGAACGACATCGCTCTCCGATGACCTACCCATTCGAGGAGACGACAAGACGATTACCGTCGAGGTGGCGCAGGAGGCCAATATCCTGGGGACAATGTCTATCATTATCCTCATCATAGGTTTAGTCGTTGGAATCGTAGTCTTTGGGATTCGATTGTCGAGGCGGTAAAAAGTGATGACTAGAATTACGTAGAACTCAGGTACTCACAATTAGTATGGAAGAATTGAATCGAATGGAAGAGGGATCCTCAGAAACTCATGATCAAGCACCTCTCCTGGAGGCAGACGGGCTAAGCAAAGTTTACGAAGACGGTACCGTTGGGCTTAACAAGGTTTCATTTGCCGTTCATCCGGGAGAGATTTATGCGATGCTGGGCGGAAACGGGGCGGGTAAGACGACGACCATCAATCTATTCCTCAATTTCATTGAGCCGACAGAGGGAGAGGCAAGAGTGGACGGAATCGTGACCCACAAAGAACCGCTGAAAGCAAAGGAAAAGCTCGCGTACGTTTCTGAAAACGTCATGCTGTATCCCAACTTTACGGCCATTCAGAATCTGGATTTTTTCGCCAAGTTGGGCGGAAAGAAGGACTATACGAAAGACGATTACCGGGATGTCCTGTTGCGTGTGGGTTTGGAAGAAGTGGCTCACACGAGGAGGCTCAAGGGTTATTCGAAAGGAATGCGTCAGAAATGTGGAATCGCGATCGCGATCCTGAAAGATGCTCCAGCCATTTTGTTGGATGAACCGACTTCGGGGTTGGATCCGAAGGCCGGACGAGAGTTCATTCGGCTGCTGGACGAGCTGAGAAGCGAGAAGAAAGCCATTCTGATGTCCACCCATGATATCTTTCGGGCGAAGGATGTTGCGGATACAATCGGCATCATGAACCTGGGTGAGCTGGTCATGCAGAAATCTGCAGAAGAATTGCGAGGAGAAGATCTAGAAAAACTCTACGTTCGATACATGTCCGGGTACATGGACAAGACATCCGAATCCGAGATTCAGGAAGAAGAACCTGCGATGACCTGACGAAGAACGAGCTAAAACAAGAGCGAATCATGTTTAAACTTATACTGGACAAGGAACTCAGGGAGATCGTCGGAACGACGAAATTTGCCGTTACGTTTGGTGTCTGCGCCGTGTTAATCCTTCTTGCTTTCTACGTGGGAGCCCGAAACTATGAAGTGAGTCGTCAGGACTATGAAGGCTCTGTCGTTGAGAATATGCGACAGATGGAGGGCCTCACTGATTGGGGAGAGATTGATCATCGGATTTTCTTGCCACCGCAGCCCCTGGCAGCGCTCGTTTCGGGGATATCCAATGACATCGGACGTACGATCAATATGGAGTCCCGTGGGGAACTTCGGGCCGAAGACAGCCGCTTCAACGAAGATCCAATTTTCGCGGTCTTTCGGTTTCTGGATCTCGAATTCATTTTCACGATCGTTCTTTCCCTGTTCGCGATCCTTTTCGGATACGATTCGATAAATGGCGAGAAGGAACGAGGGACGCTGGCCCTCTCGTTTGCCAATTCAGTTCCGAGGGATCAGTACGTGCTGGGTAAACTGGTCGGCTCTTTCCTGGCACTCGTGGTACCACTCATGATTCCCATTTTAATCGGGTGCCTGATGCTGCCGCTTTTGGGTGTGCCTATGGACGCGAATTCCTGGATGCGCCTGGCGATGGTCATCGTAGCGGGTGTGCTCTACTTCGGAGTCTTTCTGACTCTTTCAGTATTTATCTCCGCGTTGACCGAGCGCTCGTCGTCTTCGTTCTTGATGCTGCTCGTCGTCTGGATCTTTATGGTTCTGATCATTCCGCGAGCGTCCGTTCTGATTTCTGGACAGGCGGTCGATGTGCCTAGTGTCGATCAGATTGATTACGAAAAGAGTAAATATTCAAGGCAATTGTTCAGCGAGAGAATGGACGGTATGCAGGATTTTATCAAGGAGAACAGGAATAATGACGATCATGGCCAGTTTATGGCCGATATGCAGGAGTTCATGGGGCAGCAGCAGGACGACTTCGACGCCAAAATGCTTGTTTTGACCGAGCAGTTAAACGAGCAGCGAGAGAACAAGGCCAGAATGCGACAGAACCTGGCTCTGGCGCTGGCAAGAGTTTCACCGACTGCATCGTTTTCGCTGGCAGCAGCTGACCTGGCTTCCACTTCACTGGCGCTGCGCTCCTCGTATATGGATGCCGCCAATTCGTATCAAACTGCCTTTGCTCAGTTCATGCAGAGCAAAAACGCCGACTCACAGGGATTTAGATTCATGCGCCACGGCGACTCGGAAATGGAAGAGCCAGAAGAAATCGATTTGCGAGAGCTTCCCGAGTTCACGTTCGAGCCGCCGGATGCGTCGGTGGCGATAGGCGCGTCGCTTCCAGATCTGGGCCTCTTGTTGCTGTTTAACATCGTCTTTTTCGCAGGGGCTTTCGTGGCCTTCCTTAAATATGATGTCCGTTGAGCGGTTATCTCTTCTCTGATTAATCCGACGATTCCATGTTCAAAATCCTTGTAGAAAAAGAGCTGAAGGCCATTCTTCAGAGCCCGAAATTCGTGGCGACTTTCGGTGTTTGTTCGCTTTTGATTCTGCTAAGTGTGTTTATTGGAATAAAGGAGTACCACTCGTCGGTTGCTCAGTACGAAACGGCCACTCAGCTTGTCGATCAGTCTCTTGCAGAAGCCACGTCGTTTTACGCGATGACCAACACGGTATACAGGAAGCCGTCTCCGATGCAGATTTTTGTGTCTGGCGTCAGTTTCGATGTGGGACGTCTCTCCAAAATCAGCAGTAGTGAAGATGTCAAACTGGAGAGGAGTTCCTATTCAGAATCACCTCTGTTCGCCGTCTTTCGGTTCATTGATTTCACGTTTATCGTTCAGGTCGTATTGTCTCTCTTCGCGATTCTGTTTACGTTCGATGCCATCAACGGCGAACGGGAAAGTGGTACGCTGAAATTGGCCCTGTCCAATGCCATTCCGCGGGGTCAGTACTTGTTTTCGAAATTTGTAGGCTCCTGGTTGGGACTTACGATTCCGCTTTTGATTCCGATTCTGATCGGCGTCTTGTTACTCATGGTGCTAAACGTACCTATGACCGGGGATGACTGGGCCAAATTGGTTGCCTTGATAGGCGTGTCGATTCTCTACTTCACGTTTTTTATTGCTCTCAGTCTCCTGGTTTCATCCATTACCAAGCAATCATCGGTTTCATTTCTAGTGCTACTGGTGGTGTGGATTATGCTGGTTTTGATTGTGCCGCGAGCCGCAACCATGGCCGCCGGTCAGCTAGTATCTGTTCCAACAGTCGCGGAGAACGAGAGCCAGAAGGATCGATTCCGCACGGACCAGCAACAGCTGGTTCAAGAATGGAGGCAAGAGGCATGGAAAAACCGTTTCACATCTCTTGAAGGGGCTTCTCGAGAAGAGAGGCGTGCATTTTACGAGGCCAACAGGGACGCCTGGGAACAGGAGGATCGGGAGGTTCGCTCAGAAATGGAGCTTAAGGTGACAGAGTTCAATCGTAAATTGAACGAAGAGCTCCGGAATATCAAATTCGAACAGGAACGCCTGGCCTTTCTCCTCTCGCGATTTTCTCCAGCGTCTGCGTATCAGCTTACGGCGATGAATCTGGGTGGTACGAATACATCGATCAAGAAGCGGTATGAAGATCAGATGTTTGCTTATCGGGAGACCTTTTCGACGTATTTGACGGTAAAACAACAAGAGGAAAGAGACGAACGACGGCGTGAAGCCCAAAAGTCAGGATCAGGTGGGCGAAGTTTCATGTTTCTGGGAAGCGGTGGCGAAGCCGTTGATGCATCAGACATGCCGAAATTCGTTGAACCCAAAGAGTCGCTCAGCGCGGTGCTTAGGCCCTCAATGATCGACTTTGGCTTGTTGTCGGTATTCACCGTGATCGCATTTGCGGGAGCTTTCGTAGCGTTTATTAGATACGACGTTCGATAGCTCCAATCCTGATACGTGACCTGGTTGGCCCCGAGTAAGGCGGACTGTACCTTCTCACGACCTATCTTCAGTCCGCCCGAATACTACAGAATGCGAAGACGCACGAAAATCGTTTGCACCCTTGGTCCGGCTAGTTGCGACTCTGCCACCATTCGGTCTCTGGTTCAAGCGGGAATGGACGTAGCGAGACTGAATCTTTCTCACGGAACACACGAGTTCCATGGGCAACTCATTGAAAGAGTTCGGGAGGCCGCACGAAAAGAAAGAAAAACCGTACCCATCTTAATTGACCTTCAGGGACCGAAAATCAGGGTGGGGAAAATTCGTGACGGGCGTACTACCTTGGAGCCGGGCTCGCGGGTCGTCATATCTACCAATGCAACCGGTGAGGGTACGTCAGAGCGTATTTTCATCTCGTATCGTACACTTTCCCAGGACGTTTCGATCGGCAGTTCAATATTGATCGATGACGGTGCGCTCGAACTAAAAGTATTGGAATCCAGCGATGGCGAGGTCGTCACCGAGGTTATTGTTGGCGGTGAGCTTACCTCGAATAAGGGCATTAACCTGCCAAATATTCGAACGTCTACGCCGTCTCTTACAGAGAAAGATCTTTCTGATCTTGAATTCGGGCTGTCTTGCGGCGCGGAATTGATCGCGTTGTCATTTGTTCGTGATGAAAAGGACGTGGCGGATCTGGTAGAGAGAACGAGGGAAGCGGCCAAGCCTCCAATGATTCTGGCGAAAATTGAGAAACCGGAAGCCGTTGAAAATATAGATCAGATCATCCTTCGAGCCGACGCGGTCATGGTGGCGCGCGGTGATCTGGGAATCGAAATGGAGCTATCTCGTGTACCAGGGACGCAGAAACTGATTATTCGCAAGTGTCTCGGGGCGGCAAAACCGGTAATCACAGCGACGCAGATGTTCGAAAGTATGATCGAGAATCCGAGACCCACAAGAGCCGAGGTGAGTGACGTGGCAAACGCCGTACTCGACGGTACAGATGCGGTGATGCTTTCTGGTGAAACTGCTGTAGGGAAATATCCCGTTCGATGCGTGGAGGTGATGTCCCGGGTTATCGAAGAAGCGGAGTCTGATTACAACATCCACGCTACAGATCTGCGCGGATCACTTCTCCTGAGTGTAACCGATGCCGTTTCCAGAACCGCCACCGAATTGGCGGATCAGGTAAATGCGAAGGCGATCGCCTGCCTGACCGCTTCCGGTAGAACTGCTCGTTCTATTGCGAGTCACAGACCGAAAGTCCCTGTTTACGCCTTTACAGACAACGAAACCGTCGTGGGGCAGTTAGCCCTAACCTGGGGAACAAAAGGATTCTTTATTCCTTTCCAGCCGGACACCGACAAAGGGATCGAACTCGTCCATGAGGTCCTGAAGAAAGAGGAGCTTGTAGTGGAAGGTGACACCGTGGTCGTTACTGCAGGAATGCCTCTCCCAGCTAAAGGGCGTACAAATATGGTCCACGTGAGTTGCGTCTGACATTTCACTTACACGCGTCTGATCCAAAGCTACCAGTCTATAACGTTCAATCAACCAAGAGCTCTGGAGGAATACGAATAGCCTCCAGGTCGCACGGGTGAGTTAAAGCAATGCTGCTTCGTCGAGGAATTGTCCTTGTCATGTTTGCCGGTTTCTGGACCGGCTGCGGTTCCAGTTCTTTTCTGGGCCGTCGGGTGGACAATTTCACTGCGTACTATAACACGTTTTACAATGCGAGGAATTCGTACAAAGCGGGTTATAAGGCGATTGAGAGGAAGGACGAGCCGGTTGATAGAGACCGATACCTACCACTTTTCGTTCGTCCGAGCGGTAACACAGCAAACCGGGAATTCGAAAATGCCGTCGTCAAAAGCGCAGACATATTGCGCGAGCATGAAAACTCCAAGTGGGTTGATGACGCACTGCTTCTGATCGGGAAGTCGTACTTCTATCAGGAGAACATTGTCGGAGCTCTTCAGAAATTCCGGGAAGTCATTGATCGACAGTCGGACCTCGAAGACGAGGCGCGATTCTGGTATGCCCGCACGCTCATTATCAGTCGATCGTTCGACGACGCGTCCCTCTTTCTTCAGGAGAGTCTGGCGAGAGAGGGTGTCCACGGAAAGTGGAAGGCGAATTTCAAGCTGGCCCTCGGAGAGATGTATGTGCAGCGTTCAGAATGGGCGTCAGCAGCTGAAATACTGTCTACCGGTCTAGATGAAGCAAAAGAAAAGGGATTGGCCGGTCGAGCTCAATTCCTTCTAGGGCAGATCTACGAGACGATGGACGAGCCCGAGAGCGCGATTATCGCGTATCAACGGGTTCGACGGTTCAATCCGCATTACGAACTGGACTTCGCGGCCAGGATTAGTGCAATCCGGGTAGAGGGAACGTTCGGCGACGCAGCAAAAGCGTTGAAAGATCTCCGAAAAATGGAGAGGGATGATAAGAATTTCGACTATCGTGACGAATTGCGATACCTGAGAGGACGGATCTATCAGGCTCAGTTTCTTGCTGATGAGGCCTACAATTCGTACTTCAACCTCCTGTACGAGGAAAATCGTATACGTCCTCTCGATGGAGACTTGAAGGGTCGAACCCATTATGCGATGGCCGAGCTTCACCGTGATTTTGATCGCGACTATATACTTGCTGCCGCACATTTCGATACGGCATCTATCTCGCTCGTCAGGCTATCGACAAATATTCGGGCGAGCGGTTTTGGTGAGGCGCAGTTAACACCGGACGCCATCACGGATGCCGCCGAAAAAAAGGCGAATTTCGTCCGGTACGCGAGCGTATACAGCGGAATTGCCGTCATGGACTCGCTACTCTGGCTAGGCACGATGAGTCAGGAGGAGTTCGACGCCAAGATACTGGCGCTCAGGCTGGAGCGAGCACTTATTATGGAAGAGCAGAGAAAGGCTCGTGAAGCACGCCTTCTTGCCCAGCAATTTCGACAGTCATCTGATTCGCGAGACCTGTTCTTAAATCGAGGTCTACCAGAAGGAAAAATCATTACGACCAAGAGCGACCCTACTGGAATGCAATCCGGATTTTTGTTTCATAGAGACCAGGAACGGGTCGATGACGGCC
>SMXL01000139.1 GCA_004356385.1 Bacteroidota bacterium | reverse complement strand
CGGAAATCGAATCGCAATCGTCGCGACTGTTAGCCGGAGAAATAAAGGGCCGGATCCTGATCGAATTATAAGTCTTGGGTTCTACTGTTCATTTTCCGGAATCAGTATCACCTGCACGTACCGGTCCGTATTTAAGTATCGGTTGGCAACAGCCTGCACATCCGACCCCGAAATGTCATGGATCCAGGCATCGGGCCCTTCCAGAATCGCAGATGCATCCATCCCGCGTTCCAGATAAAACTGGAGCATACTCAGCCAAAAGCCATTCTCTTTGAGGCTTACTTCATGATTACGTAAAGCCGACTCGCGCGCTTTCTGAAGATATTCTTCCTCAGTTGGTGATGATTTTAGCGCTTCGACTTCTCGAAATACTTCGGCGATCAGCTCATCTACACGATCGGGAGCGCAGCCGAACGAGATGGTTATTCGATACGATTCATACGGCCGATCACTCAACGACCCTATTATTGAAACCCCATACGTACCGCCCAAATCCTCGCGCAGAATTTCTCGTAACCGGGTATTGAGGACATTCGTTAGGATGCCGAGTTTCCGCCTCTGGTCCATCGACCATTCCGCAGGTCCAGAGAAAATGATTGAAACCTGACTTTTGGGCTCTATTCCCTTAACAACCGTTTTTTGGATTACTCCAGAGGGCGCTCTAATTCCGGTGTCGATCCAAGCTTCATCACGCATAGTCGACGGAAGACTAGCGAGATACGTAGCGAGAAGCGGCCGTATCTCGTCAACTACAAATGCGCCCACGAAGTAAAATGTGAAGTCAGAAAAATCTTCAAACCGGTTTTTGTAAAACTTGAAGCTCTCTGAGAGGGCGGCTTCCTGGATGATTTCTTCCGACATAGGCCTCGCCCTGAAATGATTTTGAGCCATCGTGGTCGAAATCGTGTCGCTGAAGGCAATCTGAGGGTTTGCTTTCATGGTACCCAGGAAGCTCGACATTCTCGTGACATACGAGGCGAATACGACGCTGTCGGCCCTCGGAGCGGTGCCGTACAAGTACGTGAGTTGAAAAAGCGTTTCCAGGTCTTTAGGGGAAGCGGATCCGGAAAAGCCTTCGGAAAGTGAACTCAATACAGGAGATACTCGAACCACTTTCCCCGACAACTTTTTTTGAAGTTCAATTGGACCGAACGAGCCGACACCCCCACTTCCAATTAATTGCGATGCGAACATGGCTGAGACATACACGGAGTCGTTCGCCAGTGATGTCCCTCCGGGACTCGTTGCCCGCATCAAGACCTGGTCGTTTTTGAAATCGGTCGGTCGGAGAACGACCTTGATTCCATTCGACAGAGTCAAGAATGTGACGCCGATTTCTTCGTCCGAACGCTCCTCTGTTACGGTACCTGGTGACGGAATGTCAGCGAGAAGCGGACTGTCATCGACCGTATCCACGTATGCGTTGATTTCGCGGTGTTCGATGTCTGAAAAAACCGCTTTTACTTCATCAATTGTTGGAAGAGGCTCTGATTCCTTCTCCGGACCAGAGATCGCGATAACCTGATTGGTTTCGGTCATCAAGGACGAGAGCAGCTCGTTTACTTCTTCCACCGGGATGGTTGGAAGGAACTCACTCGTAAGTTGATATTCGTACTCGATACCTGGAATGGCCTCTGATGTCAGAACATGACGAATGTATTCTGAGGCGAAAACAGACGAGTTAGTCTTGTCTCGCTCATTAAACGCGGTTTCGCGTCGACGCAAAAGATCAGTTTTGGCACGCTGAAGCTCTGTTTCTGTGAATCCGTGAATTTTTACCCGTTCTGCCTCTTCCAGCAACGTGCCCAGGGCCCGGGTATACTCGCCGTCTTTGACGAGACCCAACAAATTGTATGCGGCCCGGGTTCGAACCAGTGGTCCGTCATTCGAAACCGCAAAAATAAACGGCGGGTCGACCGACTGTGTGAGTTCTTCTAGGCGTTGGTTAAACATCGACGAGTACAGTGAGGAGCGAAGACGCTGCCGATACGAATCACGCGTTCCCTCGGCCAATGGTTTATGCTTGTACATCACAGAAACGACAGCCGAGCTCGCCTCAGGATCCGATTCTATCGTGAATAACACTTCGTCGTGAGCCGGAACTTCGAAGTAAACCCGCTTCCGGCGATCGCCCGAAGTGCTCAAATCTGAAAAGAGATCCTCTATCAGCTGTTCTATTCGATCCTTCTCGAAATCGCCGACCGCGATGACGGTCATTAACTCCGGACGATACCAATCCTTGTAATATCTGATGAGGGCATCATGCGCAAAGGTCTCCAGGAGGTCAGGGTTTCCAATGGGTAGCCGGTCGGCATAGTGAGAGTCATTCAGCATGATGGGAAGCTGGCGATCACGAATGCGAGCCGAAGCACCTCGACTCCGTCGCCATTCTTCTATCACCACTCCTCTTTCCTTTTCGATCTCAACTGGGTCAAACGAGAGGCGACCGGCCCACTCGCGGAGGATCTGAAATCCGGTCTCAAGAACACCGAGCGAATCGGTGGGTAGCTGGAGCTTGTATACGGTCTCGTCAAAGCTGGTGTATGCGTTGATGTCTGCTCCAAAACGCATCCCGATGGACTCCAAATAATCAACCAGTTCCTGCTTCTCAAAATTCTCAGTGCCATTGAACGCCATGTGTTCCACAAAGTGAGCCAGGCCGAGCTGGTCGTCATCTTCCAGAATCGAACCCACATTAACGACGAGTCGGAGTTCAGCGCGATTCTCAGGGCGTCCGTTCGTGCGGATCATATAGCTCAATCCGTTTGGCAATTCACCGATGTGTACGAGAGGGTCGATTGGGAGTAGCGCTCCATCGGAGCTTTCGACTGGCTCGACTTGTTCACCGGGCGTCTCGGCGGCACCCACTGGAGCCGTGGTGAGAGGAGCTGAATAGTTAGAACCGGCACAACCGACTAAACCGAGAATCACGAGTGGTATGATGCGTCGCATAACAATATGTCGTCTAATGAAAAGGATGATGCCGGTCACTACGTGAAAAATTAGTTCGATTTCTTTCGCTTCCGGGTGGAAGGAGAAAAATCTATCAGCGCTGCGATGACTAGAATAACAATTTGAAGAGTATCCCATTCGCCTCCGTATACCTGAAAAACGACGGTATACCAGAGAAGGGTAAGCGGCGCGAAAAGAAAACCGAGGATCGGCCATAAAAGTGAGTCAAAAACACCCGAAAACCAGTCGGATATTAACCAAATAAAAACAATGGATCCTCTAGGTACAAAAAGAGCAGCGATGAAAATCAGGAACGGCATTCAGTGAAATCGAGGTTTCTGAGCCTTTTGGTTATCAGGATTGGCAGATTTATGGGGCCGGGTGATCGTAACTGGGACGGGTATCTGATGATCTAGTTTCAGAACGCCAATTCTGATGAAACCAACCCTCCGGTACTTGTCGAATGGACCATCAAATTTTCTTAACAATACGGGTTGAACACCGATACCCACAAGGAATTCAGACGGTCTGTCTCCACTAATATATTCGGTAGCGGGTGTGTCTCTTAGGAATCTGATCATGTCTGGTGGTCGTCGTGTGAAATCCAGCGCTCATCAGGCCAGCCCCAATTCGAAAAGCGACGACTCGACCGTCCTCGAAGTCGCAACTTTCGATGCAGTTCCACAGGTTCCTAAGCCAGAGCAGGGTTTAAATAATCTCGACCACACCACGTCGGCAGCCATTAAACGTGAGATCTTGACTCCAGATCAGCTTCGAACGATAGACTGTTCACTTGGGGATGACCAAAAAATGATTACTTGGAGACAATGTTCGCTTGCATTTCCGGACGTCAGGGAGCAATTACAGAGTCTTGCAGCAGAAATTTATGGCTTCCGCATGGTTTCCGTCTGTCAAATCGGGACGCTTATTTATAACAATAAGCTTCTGGACCTGTTGTCGACACGAGATTGGACGTCGTTATTTGAGCGAGGCGTCGTGCCTGTGATTGAACATGGACACTACCCGGACGTCGTTCGACGGCACCTACTTGCGAGCTCTGATCCAGGATCGCGACAAATTCGCTCGCTGTCCGACCAGCTCATTCTTTCTGATATTGAATTTGTATTCGTTCCCGACCAAGTTGTCATCACGTTGCAAAATTTTCTCAGCTCGAATATACCAGCTCTGAGTGTGAATCCAGGCCTTTCAAGAGTGGGTGGTGTTCCACAGCAAGAGACCGTCACAAACGAATACACATCTAGGCGCGCCGCCTAGGCCGAACTCGGAGACCCAACCCGATCATCGCATTTTCGCATGGAGCAAACTTCAGACAACAAGCCAGATATACGCAACCGAGCAAGTGACCGGGACGCATCGGGTGCGAAAGGGAAAAGCCGGCTCGAAGCGATTCGACGAAAAGTCGCGTTTGAAACCGTTGCCAGCCGAGATAGGGTTGTAACTCGCCTGCTGGAGAAGGGCGCTGTCAATGAGATTCACTTAGTGTCTGCGTGGGAGGAGTGGAATAGACTGCGTGAGCAACATATCCGCGTTCCGTTTTGGCGACTGCTTACGATCGATGAGACGCTCGATGCACAGGTGATTTATGCTGAAGCGGCGTCGGTCTACGCGTTCAAGAAGGCCAATATAAACAAGATGGACGTGCTCGACTTCATTACCGAGCATCGCCAGAAGTTCAACGACGATATATGGGAGGAGATGGTCGAAGCCCATGTGCTTCCGGTCGGAATTGATATCGATAAACGATCGGGAGAAAAAATATGGATATTTGCTACGCACGATCCGACCCGTCCCGAAGTCCATCAGTTGATTCAGGAACTGCAGTTGAAGCGATTCGAGTTGCGATACTCACCGCTCGATATAATGGGATCGATCATCAGCGAGACGTTTATCTCGGTCAATGAGTATCTCGAGAAACTGGAGGGAGCTCCCCCGGCCTTCGACATGGGGATGGACTTCGATGAGGATGAGTCCAGCGTAGATGACGATGCGCTCGAAGCAGAAATAAACCGATCTCGTCTCATCAATCTATTCGAAGCATCTCTTGTCGAAGCAGTGAAAAGGGGTGCATCGGACATTCACATTTTCCCAAACGATCAAGGCGAAATCGAACTCCATATGCGGATCGACGGCGAGCTCGAAATGTGGCACCTCGAAGATGGAATCCGACCGGAATCATTTCTGTCCGTCGTAAAGGACAATTCGATGAACGTGGATCGATTTGAGCGAGATTCAGCCCAGGACGGATATATCCAGCGTTGGATCGACGAAGTACTCATCCGATTCCGCGTTTCCGTTCTTCCGATCGCCAGTGCCCGACAGGAAATACACGCAGAAAGCGTCGTCATCCGAGTGCTGGACGATCGAAAGGTAATTACTGATCTCGGAAAAATTGGTCTTCTCGGACACGCATTGGAAAGATTTGATCACGCCATTCGTCAACCGAACGGAATGGTGATCCTGACGGGTCCAACTGGGTCTGGTAAGAGTACCACACTGGTGGCAGCATTATCACAGGTTGTTACTTCAAAGGTGAACGTCCTCACCATCGAGGATCCGGTAGAATATTTGATAAAAGGTGTCCGCCAGATCAAACTGGGAGTCCGATTGGGTCTAGAAGACGCGCTTAGAGCCATTCTTCGGCACGACCCGGATATCGTGATGGTGGGTGAGATGAGAGACAAAGAAACAGCCGAGCTCGCGATAAAGCTTGCCAACACCGGCCATCTCACTTTTTCGACCCTTCACACGAACGACGCGCCATCGGCCGTATCGCGATTATTCAAGATGGGCATCGAGCCATTTCTGATATCGTATGCCATCAATCTAGTCGTTGCGCAGCGACTGGTGCGAAAGCTATGCGATACATGTAAGCGTGAGGATGTCGAAGTGGAAAACGAAGTTCTACGTCATCTCGGATTCACCGATTCAGAAATTGAATCCACGACGATTTATACACATGGAAATGAGAAAAGATGTGGCGGCTGTAAAGGATCAGGCTATAAAGGTCGGCGCGCCGTCGCTGAGACGCTCACATTTACACCCGCAATTCGAAACATCATCATGGAATCTGGTGAAATCGTGAATGAGAGTCAGATTCGCGAAAAAGCAATCGAGGAGGGAATGCTTACGCTGAGTGACTGTGCGCGCCGGATTGTTCTAGAAGGCGAGACTTCAATTGACGAAATGCTGAGGGTGACCGGAAGCTCAATCTAGCTTTTGTGACATTCATATTATCGATCCCGTCGGGTTAGCGTCGGGTCGATCGTTCCTGCTTTAGCGCTCCAGTCGCTCCAACACCAGGTTGTCCAGATTCACTTCACTCACGAGTTTGAGTTTTCCCTGATTAAACAGCTCATCGTATTGCTCGATGGTATCGATCGTCAGACTGTCGTGCGTAAAATTGTGATAGTCTTGAATTCGGACACCGCCGACCTCTCGAATGTTAGTGGCTTGCCGAAAGCGAGAACCCTCCTCATCGGTATAGTAATAGTAGGCCATATAGTCCATCGTGAAATGTTCTCTATGGAACCAATACAGAAATCGGTCCTGATAGTCGCGTCCTCCTCCTTCCTGCTGAAACGTGACTTCTATCTTGTAATAGGGTTCGCCCAGTATATCGACCTCACCGAGTAACGTCTTATTCACTGCAGGATCGTTAAGAGGAAGGGGCAGAAGAACGAAGTACGAGACGCTGTTTACCGATGTCTCCATTTTACGGTACAACTCAGAAATCATGTTGGTGCGGACTCCGTCGACATCCCGGACCAATCCATCGTTCGACAGGGTCTCCTCAATGAAAGCTCCCGTCGAATCCGTGTACGACCTCATGTATGAAAACAGGCCATTCTCACGCGTAATCGAGAAATGACGTCCGCGAAAATCGAACGTCAGGCGGGCGTTGTTCAATATTTCGCTGCCGTGCGCCTTGAGGGCTTTGTTGATGATGGTCTGAGGGCTCGACATGTCCTCAGGGCTTTGGCAGCCCAAAAGGAGACCCGCCAACAAAACGGACCAGACAATACCTTTTCGAAAAATCATCGATGAAGGATCGGAATTCGGG
>SMXL01000138.1 GCA_004356385.1 Bacteroidota bacterium | reverse complement strand
TCGCTGAACCAGGCCTCGCTACTGGACGGCTTTTCCAGCTTCTGGAACACAAATGCGCTGGGTGTACTGCTCCTCCTCCTGACTTTTGCTGCGTTTTTTGCTTTTTTCGGAAATTTCATAGTCTTCTGGCGGGTAGTAAGAGGAAATCTCAAGATGGCCGGTGGCTCTTTATCTCATGTCGGATTCGCGATATTTGTGCTGGGAATCATCGCCTCTTCTGGCTTCAGCAATCCGATCGTCCGAAACACGGGTGTTCAGATCGGCGAAAGTCGAGACAATTTCATACTGGCCTTGGGCGAAACGCGGATTCTGAACGGGTATACCGTTACGTATACGGGGCACGGAACGGACGAGGAAAACAAACCGACGTACGAGCTTGAATTTGAGGATCCGAGGGGACGCTCGTTTACGGCCTCACCGGTCGTGTACAAAAGTTCAAAAGACCAGTGGATTCAGAATCCGGATACCCATGTATTCCCTGAGAAGGATTTGTTCATCACGGTGACTCCGAACATCATGTTTTCCTCAGGTGACGAGTTGGATGGAACTCAACTGAATCTAGCAAGAGGTGATTCCTCTATCATTGGGGACAACGCATTTCTGATCAAGTTTCTTGACTACGATGTGGACGGGGTTAAGTCCCATCAAACGGATTCAACTGAGATCGCCGTCGGAGCGGTTCTCGAGATCACCAATCTACAGACGTCGGAGACACGTCAGTTGACACCTGTCTACATGATCATGCTGGATAGATCCGTAAATATTATTCCTGTCAGAGACGAAGAGTGGGGAATTTCCCTTGGCTTCACGGCCATGAACGTGGACAATGGAGCCATCACCCTGCAGATCGAGGGCGTTGACTCTATACCCGAAGATTGGCTCGTCGTCCAGGCAACTGAAAAACCGTTCATCAGTTTTGTCTGGATTGGCTTCATTATTCTCTCATTCGGATTTTGTCTCTCGATATATCGACGTTCCATCGACGTACGATTCGAAGTGACCAGGGGCAATAAAGTCGGGTAGTCGCTTCTACCACTCTCGCTCGAGCCGGGATTGACCCGCCCAGAGCTATTCTTTGTTCGTTTACAGCTCACGTTGACTCTACCTCGTTGGAGCTCAACTTTTTACCCTTCCTGCCGATAATTCTTTAAGTCAGTTATCTGCAGCCCGGTCGGCAAACCTATGCCCGACCATTACCCGCCATGGCAAACTTGAACATACTTGTAGCAGAAGACAACATCATCAATCAAATGGTGGTCTCGAGAATGCTTGAAAAGCTTTCGTATACAGCGGATGTCGTATCCGACGGTATGTTGGCAGTAGAAGCCACTCGAGAAACCCGGTACGACATTATCCTGATGGATGTCATGATGCCGACGATGGGCGGAATGGAGGCTGCTAAATTGATCCGGAGCGAGGAATCAGAAGGACATCGTGCGCAGATCATCGCGCTAACGGCCAACGCCATGGATTCAGATCGTCACCGCTGTCTGGAAGCCGGAATGGACGATTACATCTCCAAACCATTCGTTCTTGAAACGCTCCGGGAAAAACTCCGCTTAGCTTTTGAATCGGTCAACGGAACCGCCAGGATGTAGAAGAGGGTGTTGAGCAGCTCACGGGCGTTCCACCCAATCCGCAACAAACACATTAGTGTCGGGTGAGTCTGTTCGGGACACATTTCTGTTCGAAGAGAAAACCAGGCGCGTTCCATCGTAGGAAAACATGGGGAAGGCGTCAAATCGGCCCGAATGGGTAATCTGTATGAGCCCCGTCCCGTCCGTTCCGATCATGAAAATGGCGAATAGACGCCCTCCTTCAGTCAAAGAGTGATGATTCGAGGTAAAAACAATGCGATCGCCGTCTGGATGGAAAAACGGAGCCCAATTCGCCCCCGGTAAATCCGTCACCTGGCGCACGTTCGATCCGTCGATATCTGAGACGAATACATTCAATTTGCTGGGCTCAATGAGATTCTCCATCAGCAGAGATTTGTATACGTCGGCGTCTTCTCCGGTGGGACGGCTGGCCCTCCAGACGATCTGCTGAGAGTCTCGCGAGAAGAAAGCTCCACCATCGTAACCCAGACCATCGGTCAGTTGCAGCAAATCACCTGATCCGATCTCATATCGCCACAATTCCAGATCGCCCGACCGAGTCGAGGTAAATACAATGTATTTCCCGTCGGGTGAAACGGTGGCCTCCGCGTCGTAACCCGCCCCTCCGATAAGCAATTCTACCCCGCTTCCGTCGGGGTTGGCTATGTAGATATCGTAATCTACATAGATCGGCCAGACGTATCTGCCCTGCCCAAACATAACCGGTGGTGGACACTCCTTTGATGATTCGTGCGTCGAAGCATATATGATCTTTTCGTCTCCCGGCATGAAGAAAGAACACGTTGTGCGGCCAAGTCCAGTCGAAGCAAGCTGATAGTTCCCCGAATCTCCTTCGCCGAAACCGTCGGGGTCCATGACAAATATCTGATCGCATCCCTGAGAATTGATGTCAGCCCAATCACTTTGGAAGATGAGATGCTCATCGTCAAAGCTCCAATAGGCCTCCGCGTTGTTTCCACCGAATGTCAGCTGCTTAACGTTTCGGATATGCGCCTCCCCTTCGAATCGAAGAGAATCGCTGGCCGGGTCGTACGGCCTCTCCTGGGGCTGAGGGTCACAGCCAGCCAGAACAATCAACATCAAAAAAACTGTGAACAGGAATCCTCCCCGTTTTCCCGGTGTAATCATAATAGACATGTTCAAAATGATATAAATCGCAGACTCGGGCCGCTCCAAACGCGGGTCCTCGCGTCTTCCGAAGCTTCTTCCAGAAACTGAACACAAGCTACGTTCACAATGGGTATTGAGGTTCAAAACTTTCAAGAAGACGTGATTGAAGCCAGTTCGAAGATTCCCGTCCTGGTGGATTTCTGGGCTGAATGGTGTGGCCCATGCCGGGTTCTGGGGCCTATTCTTGACAAACTCGAGGCCGAGCAGTCCGGAAGCTGGAAACTCGCCAAAGTCGATACGGATCAGAATCCTGAGCTTTCAACGCAATATGGAATACAAGGAATTCCAGCGGTCAAGCTGTTCGTGGACGGCAACGTTGTGAGCGAATTCACGGGTGCTCTTCCGGAGCTCGAGGTACGGAAGTGGCTCGAGGCGGCCATTCCGACCGAGGCGAATACTATGTTGGCTCAGGCGGAAGAGAGCGTTTCGAAAGGACAGAACCAGCAGGCGATCGAAATTCTCGAGTCCATCTTAAAGAAGAATTCGGACGACCTATCCGCAGCGGGCCTACTTGCAAGACTCCTCGTCTTTCAGGATCCAGATCGGGCTGTGGTTTTAGCTCAGGTGGCCTCAGATGATCCCCGTTTCATGGTGATCGGAGAAGCCATTTCTCTGGTGGTCGAGTTTAGAACCAAACACCAGAATTCGACTATTTCCGGAGTTGAGGAAGGAAGAGACGAATATCTGAACGCTTCGAAAGCACTGGACGAGGGCGATTTGGACGCAGTGCTGGTCTCGATCATCGAAGTACTGAAAAAAAATCGGTACATCGACGATGACGGCGCAAGGAAGACGGGCGTCGCTCTGTTCACACTATTGGGCGACACTCACCCTCTGACTCAGAAATACCGCCGCACATTTAACATGTGGTTGTATTAATTCCTTCGAAAACCGGTTACCGTCACGCTCGCAAGTCCCCCGGATGCCTTGAACGCCTGTACTTCGGCTTCCGAGGCCATTTGCAAGAGGATTTCATCGGCGATGTCTATCGCGTGCTCTCGCACAACACTGACGTCCTCAAATCCTGCGTCTTTTAGAAGGTGAAAATAATCTTCTCGAGCGATAGCTCCCGATACACAACCGGCATAAAGAGCCGCGGATTCCCTTAACCGATCCGGTAGATCGCCCTGGATGACGATGTCGGACAGCGTGAAATGTCCACCCTTTTTCAATACTCGGTACATCTCTGAAAACGCTTCCTTTTTGTGAGGCACCAGGTTCAGTACACAATTGCTGATGATTACATCCACGGTCTCTTCATCGATCGGAAGATCTTCGATATCCCCTTCCAGGAAGCTGACATTGTCATACCCAAGCTTCGCGCTGTTTTCTGTAGCTTTTTTAACCATTTCGGGGGTGAAATCCACACCAATGATCACGCCATTCTCACCGACCTCTTCTCGAGCGATGAAGGCGTCAATGCCTGCGCCTGATCCCAGGTCCAGAACCGTATCTCCGGACTTGATATCGGCCAGATCGGTCGGCACACCGCAGCCTAGCCCCAGATCCGCCTCTGCAACATATCCGTCTCGGCCTTCATATTCCTCTCCTACGAATGCAAATTCGGCCTCGTAGTTCTCGGCGCTGCAACCACATCCACATCCTTCCGCGTGAGTGGCCGCATGTCCGTAGCGTCTCTTAACCAACTCTTTAACCTGATTGCCGTCCGTTGGGTCGAACTCGACCTCCAGTGCGCTCAATACGGAATGTTGGTCGACTTTTCTTGCCGAACCGCAGCAGCCCTTAGCTATGATTTCTTCTTGCATGACTCTTCCCTTTTCGTAATTGAGTTTTGAATTTTTTAAAGCGATTCTTCATTCGACTATTTAGCAACACTCGGCGGCCTCTCCGATATCGGAAAACCATCCATTAAAGGCTTCCCCTACGCTCCGTAGCGTATCCCAGTCGATACAGTAGCACGTACGAGGGCCTTCGATCGTACCCGTGATCAATCCGGCTCGTTTCAACACTTTCAGATGTTGAGAAACCGTTGCCTGCGCAAGAGGGATTTCATCCACCAGGTCACCACAGTTACACGTATTCCGGCGGGCCAGTACCTCAAGGATTGACAATCTACCTGGGTGCCCCAATGCCCTGGCGGCTTCTGCTAGATCTATCTGACGTTCTACAAACGCCTCACTTCGTGGGTATGCCATATCGAATTGAATGAAACGATGAGTAAACAAGAGATACGAGATGCGCATCTTCTATGTATATCGTCGATATACGATTAATGGGAGGAAAGTTCCGAAAGGCGCTAACTTTTTTCTCTCATTTCCGAATCAAGCCGAAACCGACGGTTCCTGCTCGCGATACTGCAATTCGTATAGCCGTCGATAGAGTCCGTCCTGGGAAAGCAGTTGCTGGTGACTGCCTCTCTCACGAACCTCGCCGCGATGCATAACCAGTATTTGGTTCGCATGCTGAACCGTTGACAACCGGTGCGCGATCGCAATCGTCGTTCTCCCTTTCATCAGATTCTCCAGCGCCTTCTGAATGACTTCTTCCGTCTCCGTGTCCACACTCGACGTGGCCTCATCCAAAACGAGAATTCCCGGATCGTAAACCAGCGCTCGGGCAAAAGAAAGGAGTTGCCTCTGGCCGTGTGAAAGCGCCATCCCCCTCTCCCTCACGTCGTAGTCATAACCCTCAGGAAGTCGATTGATAAAATCGGCTGCCCCGATTGCTTCAGCAGCATATTTTACCTGTTCGATCGTAATATCAGGATTCCCCAGTGTGATATTTCGTTCGACAGATCCAGAAAACAGGAACACATCCTGAAGCACGAGTCCGATTTGATTTCTGAGATCCGAGAGTAGGAAATCCCTCACATCCGTCCCGTCAACCCGAATTTCACCCCTTTGAACGTCGTAAAAGCGCAATAGAAGACTGATAATAGTTGTTTTGCCTGCGCCGGTAGCTCCGACGATAGCCAGCGATTGACCCGGTTCTACGGAAAATGATACGTTTTTGAGAACCCACTCCGCCTCCTCGTCATCCGGTTTGGCTTCGGGATCGTAACTGAACCAGACATTCCGAAATTCGATTCGTCCAGATACTTTGTCCGTTATTACGGGATCTTCAGGCTCCTTCAATGAATCATCGCTGTCCAGCAACCCGAAGATTCGCTCCGCTCCGGCCATGGCGCTCTGCAGTGTATTGAACTGGTCGGACAGATTGCGAATGGGTTCGAAAAACTGCCTTGCGTACTGAATGAAGGCGATCAGTATTCCAAGCGTCAACGTGCCCGACATCGCACTCAGCCCCCCAAACCAAATGATCATACCGAGAGATATCGTCGCGACGATATCGATAACGGGCCAGAACAGCGCGAAATAGAATATCGTTTTAAGGTGAGCCTGACGGTGGCTGTCATTGATCTCCGTAAATCTTCGTAGCTCCTCTCGTTCCCGGCCGAAAATCTGGACGATCCTCATTCCAGTGATGTGCTCCTGAAGAAACGAATTCAGCCTTGCGACCTGCGTCCGGGTTTCGCGGTACTGCTCGCGAACTTTCTTTTTGAACCAGAAGGAAGCAATCAGCATAAGCGGCATGACCGCCAGGGTTACGACCGCCAGAACCCAGCTGAGTGTGAACATGAAATAGGAAATGAAGATCAGCTTGAACAGATCTCCTATGATGGTTACGACGCCGGCCGACAGAACCTGGCTCAGCGACTCGACGTCGCTCGTCGTTCTCGTAATGAGTTTCCCGATCGGGGTGCGATCAAAAAACCGGAGCGGCTGCCTCTGGATATGCCGGTAGACTTTGATTCGAAGATCATAGATCGCCCGCTGCCCGATCCACTGAGTCAAATATGTATTCACAAACGCAAGCACGCCCTCGATGACCAGCACGCCAAAGAGTAGGATGATCATTCTTTGAAGGCCCTCGAGATCGCCCGTGAGGATATCCCTGTCTATCGTGATCTGGACCAGCTTCGGTTTCAGGGGTCCTAGAAACGCTGCCGTCATCACGGACACAAATGCCAGCGCAACCCACCCCTTGTAGGGCAGCAGGTAGGAGATAATCCGGCGAAGCAATTGGCCGTCTATTCCTTTCTGATCGTTTGAATCCTTTGTGCTCATTTTGGCTGTTTCAGGCGATCGCGCTCAAGCAATCTTGCTCAGGCATCCTCTCTCAGACAATCGCCTCCAATTCCGCTTCCAGTAACTGTTTTCGGTGCAACGATGCGTAGATCCCGTTCATGCTCAATAGTATATCATGTGTTCCGGCTTCGGCGACCTCTCCATCATCCAGTACCAAAATGTGGTCTGCATCCTGTACGGCCGAGATTCGATGGCTGACAATCACGATCGTCCGCTTTCCAAAATGCTGGCGAAGATGCTGAAGAATCGTGCGCTCGGTATTTACGTCCACCGCTGAGAGCGCATCGTCCAAAATCAAAATATTTGGATTGCGAATCAGAGCACGCGAAATCGAAACACGCTGTTTCTGTCCACCTGAAAGAGTGACCCCCCGCTCTCCAACGAACGTTTCGAACTCCTCTGGAAACTCATGAATGTTTTCAAGAAGATCGGCCTCTTTGGCTGCGGTCTCAATGGCCTCTGACCCCGCATCCATGTTTCCGAAGGCGATGTTGTTCGCAATGGTGTCTGAAAAGAGGAACACCTCCTGTGGAACGTACCCGATGCTCCTTCGCAGTACATCGACCGGGATCGTTTTTACATCGTGCCCATCAATCAGGATGGTTCCTTCTGATGGGTCGAGCAGTCTTGGAATCATCTCGACAAGGGTTGTTTTACCCGATCCCGTACGGCCTACGATAGCCAACGTCGTTCCAGCTCGAACGTCGAAATCAATGTTCTTTAAAACGGCCACCCCGTCTTCGTCGTATCTGTACGTGACCTTTTCAAAACGGATCGCACCGGTAATCTTTTCGATTTTGGTGTCCGTTTCATCGCCATCTACAATCGATGGATCGGCGTCCAGAATTTTGCTCAATCTCTCCATCGATGCCGCAGCTCTTTGAACCATGGTGATCACAAATCCCATTGCTGCGACTGGCCATGTCATGAGCGCGACGTAGATGATGTACTCGGCTATGTTTCCTATCGTAACGGCGCCTTCCATCACAAGCTGACCACCAATCCAGACCACGATGACCGACGCGGAACCTACAAGAATCAAAAATAGAGGTCTCCACGCCGCCTCAGCTCGGGCCAAATCAAGACTCCGGTCACGATAGACCCGGCTTTCATCTTCAAATGCTTTGGCCTCCATTTCCTCCCGGACATAGGCTTTCAAAACTCGAATTCCTGCCAGTGCTTCCTGCACTCGACTTGTCAGAACGGAATACTGTTTCTGAAGTGCGTCGCTTCTCGAATGAACCATGTGGGCCACAAAAAAGACTGCGACCGTAAGAAGGGGCATCGGAATCAGGACATACCAGGTGAGTTGTGGGGAAATAATGAACATGGCCGTCATCGCAGTGATAATGATGACTACAGCACGTGTCGTGTACATGATGGCCGGGCCGACGTATCGTCGAATCTGCTCGATGTCGCTCGTGGCGTGTGTAATCAAATCCCCTGTGGCGTGCCGCAGATAAAAGTCGTGCGATAGATTCTGCAGATGATCGTAAAGCTGATTCCGCAAATCGTACTCAATGTGCCTCGACGCGACGACGACTGTTTGGCGCATGAGAAACGAAAACACTCCACTCATCAGGGACAGCGCAATGATGACCGCCCCAAAAAAGAGGAGCGACAGGAAAAACTCTGCGTAGAGTGCGTCGGCGATCGGCGTCCCCTGATAGGATTTGTAGAGGGTAACGAATCTCGGAATGCTGTCCACAGACATCCGAACAACCATCGGTACGACGATTGCAAAGCCTGACGCGGCGACAGCCGCTAACAGGCCTGGAATAAAGAGTCTCTTGTACTTCCAGAAAAAACCGTTAAGTCTTGCTAGAATTCTCATCAATGATGCACGAGTGGGTGCGAGGTCATCCGGGAGAGAAACATTTCAAAACGCGTTGCCATTCCGGTAGATCCGGAGCGATCGCAGATCGTGACCTTTTTGATGAAATTCAACTGCTACGTATAACTACGCAGGTCTAGCTTTCACGCGCATTCGCCGGTGGTATGGTCGTTCGAATTGAGTACATTGTTAAGCTTACCCAGAATCCGTTTAGTTCGTTCATGGCCGACCCGTCTGTCCAGCTTGAGGCATTACAGCGCGAAAATCTCCAGCTACGTCGAGCAGTCGATGAGCTCTCGATTCTAAATGAGTTGTCGGCTGCCATTGGGGCCTCGAAAGGAATGGAGGAGTTGATCAAGACGATTATCCGCCGCTCCATAAAGGCCATTCGAGCAGAACAGGGGGTGATCTCGTTAGTGGGCGAAGATGAAGGAGATCCGACGAGAACTCTGGTAAGGACAATGGCCAGTTCAAGCGATCGCGAAGCCTATAGTCCGGATCAAAATCTCCTGGGATGGATGCATTTGAATCGAAAACCGCTTGTTATCAACGATCCGAAAAACGATTCTCGATTCCAGGGTGTCGCCTGGCCCGATTCGGTCACATCCATTTTGGTCGTTCCGATGTTGGTTCATTCGAAACTCATCGGAATACTGACGCTCTACAACAAGAAGCGGGGCGATGGCTTCTCGACCGAGGACCAACGACTCCTGTCCATTCTCGCGGGACAGTCGGGTCAAGTTGTTGAAAATGCCCGCCTTGTCGAGGAAGAGAAAAAATTCGCCACGGTACAGCAAGAATTGAATTTCGCTTTTGAGATCCAAACGAATCTACTGCCTGCTAAAGCGCCACCGATCGAACACTACGACCTGGCGGGGATCAGTATTCCTGCCCAAAGTGTTGGCGGCGACTACTTCGACTACATTCCGATCGATGATGGAAAAATAGCCCTGGTTCTTGGAGATGTCTCCGGAAAGGGTTTGCCTGCTGCGCTAATGATGTCGAACGTTCAGGCGACGCTTCGCGGTCAGGCTCAATTCAACGTGGCTGTTCACGAAACGCTGGAACGGTCTAATCACCTGCTGACTCAAAGCGTTCGACGGGGCACATTTGTGACTCTCTTCTACGGTGTTCTTGATCCCGTTTCACACCAGTTCATCTATGCCAACGCGGGGCATAATCGGCCCTACATTTTGCGTGCCGACGGCACGTTGGAGACGCTGACGCTAGGCGGATTGGTACTCGGATTTTTGGGAACGCAGAGTTACCGTGAGGCCGAAACATCGTTTGAACCAGGAGACATGCTCTTTGTCTTCTCGGATGGTATCACCGAAGCCATGAACGCAAATAGAGAGCAGTTCGAAGAAGAACGATTGGAAGAGCTCCTCAAAACATTTGGGGGTGTGTCGGCCGATGACATCATCGAAAGGGTCCGCGCCGCAGTTACCGAACACGCCGCGGGCTTCCCTCAGAACGATGATATCACGATGCTCGTCGTTCGTCGAGTGAAGTAACCTCGTTCGTAGGCGTTCGAACTCGTCAACTATACGCTTGCTTATTAGCCTGATAGGCGGTAGTGTCCCTGATTCTAGAAACTGAAGAACACGTTATCAGCCATGCCCTTCAAGACACGAGAGAGTTACGATGCCATCGTTTTTGAACTGTCCGGAAAATTTCTTGGCAGTATCGAAGGTGCAGCCTTTAAAGAAAAATTGGACGAACTGAAGGCTGCGGGAAAGACAAAAATCGTGATTGACCTTTCGAAGGCGGATTTCATGGATTCGTCTGGAATCGGAACCCTTATTGGCGCTTTGGCTGCGATGAGAAAGGTGGATGGCGACGTCAAGCTCGCGTGCATGAAGGAGCGGATCAAAAACCTGTTTTTATTGACGCGCCTGCTTGGTCCTGTATTCGAAGATTACGACACGGTTGAAGATGCTGCAGCGTCGATGAATATGTAGTCAGTCCCGCTTGACTTTTGGGGTGTTGATCCGAGATCAGCACCCCTTTTTTATACGCGTCTGGCCCTTTTAGAGCGTTTTTTCGTTGAGAACTTCCGTCCGAACCGCTATACTGTTCGGATATCCACCATTTCGATTCCAGAACTCATTCGAGCATGATCGGGCGCACCGTCGGACAGTATGAAATCAAGGAGCAGCTAGGCTCGGGCGGGATGGGTATCGTCTATAAGGCAACCGATACGCGGCTGCAGAGGACGGTGGCTCTCAAGTTCCTGCCGCCTCACATGAGTTCAGATGGGGACGCGAAGGAGCGCTTCATGCAGGAGGCACGGGCAGCCTCGGCGCTTGATCATTCAAATATCTGCACCATCTACGAGATTGGAGAAGCAGACGACGGCCAGCTCTTTATTGCGATGGCTTTCTACGAAGGCCAAACGCTCAAGTATATCCTAGATGAACG
>SMXL01000137.1 GCA_004356385.1 Bacteroidota bacterium | reverse complement strand
GCTGCAGGCGAAGCAGAAAAGCTCGCTGAATCAGACGGATCTGAGCAAATGTGGGTCGCTGCAGCAAATCTTTATTACGATTGGATGGAATCTCAAACTCCGGTAGAACGCGCATATTTCGCTCGAAAATCTATAGCCGCTTACCGGCGCGCACTTGAAATAAATCCTGAGAATCTAGATGCCAGAACGGATATGGCTATTGCCTACATGTATGATTCTGAGAACCCGATGATGGCCATTCAGGAAACAATGAAAGTATTGGAGAGTGATTCTTTACATGTAAATGCAAATTTTAACCGAGCTATAATGTTATTGCAGATCAATCGGGTAGATCAGGCCATTGAACAGCTGAGGAAAGTAAAACGAATTGTCGGCGATCCGGACAATGCCGTGTATATCCAGGCGGACCAGTTAATTACGGATACACTTGGGAAAAGAAACGGCTGAAAAGTCTTACACAAAATGGATGACCTTCTTTCAAAAGAAGAACACAGAATAATCGAAGAGGCTGTCGCGGAAGCGGAAAGTCGTACATCTGGAGAGATTGTCCCCTATATCGTGGGTCGATCTTCCCGGTACAGGGAGTCAGGCTGGAAAGCAGCCGTGCAGTTTGGATTTATCGCATCCGCCATCATTTTCGGGATGTCAATCTTCTACGAGGGATGGTCGTTTGCATGGTTATTCTCGTTCACGGGATCGTCTACTCTTATTCTTTCTTCCGCGCTCATCGGATATACGCTGGCCAGGTGGGTACCGGCGATTGAGAAACATTTTATCTCGGGTAGCGCGATGTCGGAAGCAGTTCGCTTGAGGGCATTACAGGCCTTCGTCGAAGAAGAAATATTTTCAACACGAGATAGAACTGGTATTCTGCTCTACATTTCACTGCTCGAACATCGGGTAGAGGTTTTTGGAGATTCCGGGATAAATGAACGCGTTCAACCGGAGGACTGGGCCCACGTTATCGAGGATGTTCTGTTCGGCATTAAGTCAGACAGCCTGGGCGCAGGATTAGCAAAGGCAATTAAACGATGCGGCGATCTTCTCGTAGAAAACGGCTTCGATGTCCGATCAGACGACGAAAATGAACTTCGGGATGGCGTGCGATTGCACGATTCGTGAGCCTGAATTACAAAAAACCGAGTTCGAGCTTGGCTTCATCCGACATCATGTCCGGAGTAAACGGCGGGTCAAATGTTAGCTCCACGGTTGCTTCGGTCACGTCGGTTAAATCAGCTACACACCCCTCGACCTGGCCCGGTAGAGATCCAGCGGCCGGGCAATTTGGCGTCGTCAACGTCATGGTAATGATGACTTTCAAGTCTTCGTCCACGTCAACTCCATAAATCAGCCCGAGATCATAAACGTTTACTGGAATCTCCGGGTCATAAACAGTCTTTATGGTTTCGATCACCAATTTTCTAAGGATCGTAGGGGACACTCGGTGTGAGCTGTTTCGGCTCGAATTATTCTTGCTCATGATGCCTGTGAGGTCTGCATGAATCCAACGGCGTAAAGGCGAATCTGACGAATCATGGCGTCCAGTCCATTTTTCCGGGTCGGAGAGAGATGCTCTTTCATCTGAATCTTGTCAAGAAAGTTCAAGTCCGCATTCAAGACGTCGATGGGTTTCCTGTTGTTTAATACTCGAACCAGCAACGCGACCAATCCTTTTGTTATCAAAGCATCGCTGTCTGCTGTAAAGACTATATTTCCGTTCTGAAAAGAGGCACGTAGCCATACCTGAGCCTGACAACCTCGAATGCGGTAGTCGTCCGTCCGATACTGATTGTCTATAAGGGACAAACTCCGGCCGAGGTCGATCAGGTGTTCATACCGACCCATCCAATCCTCGAAAAAATTGAATTCTTCAACGATTTCTTCGCCGACTTCGGATATGGTTGCTTTCGGTCCCATTCAGGAAAACAGAATTCGGGACGATTTCTGAAGACTTTCGGCCAGGACATCGATTTCATCCATAGTATTATAGAATGCGAATGATGCTCGAACGGTTCCTGGGATGCCCAATCGAGACATTACCGGCTGGGTGCAATGATGTCCTGAGCGCACCGCGATGCCGAACTTATCTAGAAGGGTTGCAACGTCGTACGGATGTGAATCTCTTAGAAGGAAGGAAACCACACTAGCCTTGTTTTGAGCCGTACCAATAAATCTGAGCCCTTCGATTTGCGAGAGGCGATCGGTTGCCCGTTCCAGAAGTTTGGCCTCATATTCGGAGATAAACTCGAAACCGATCTGGTTCATGTACTCTGCGGCCGTGCCAAGCCCGATTGCTCCTGCAATATTGGGCGTACCTGCTTCAAATTTGTGAGGCAGATCATTATAAGTCGTCCCCGCGAAGGAAACGGATTCTATCATATCGCCTCCACCTTGGTACGGGGGCATTTTCTCCAGGAATTGCTCCTTCCCATACAAGATTCCTATTCCAGTGGGTCCATACATCTTATGGCCGGAAAAGCAGTAAAAATCCACATCGAGATCAGAGACGTCGATCTGCATATGAGGCACAGCTTGAGCGCCGTCAACCAGTACTGGAATTCCCAGTCCATGGGCATCTGAAATAATCCTCTTTACAGGAATTATCGTGCCCAGCGAATTGGAAACATGGGCGATCGCAATGAGACGCGTGCGTTCCGAAAGCGATTGCTCAAAATCGTCGTAATCGATGGACCCGTCGTCATGAATGGCGACAACTTTCAGTTCTGCACCGGTTTGCTGACAGACCAATTGCCACGGAACGATGTTCGAATGGTGTTCAAGGTGAGTCACCAGAATTTCGTCTCCCGGGTTCAGAATAGGCCGGGCAAACGATTGAGCAACCAAGTTAATGGAGTCTGTGGTGCCTTTGGTGAAAATGATTTCTGTTCGGCTGCGAGCCCCGATAAAGTCTCGGATAATGTCTCGCGACGATTCGTAATACTCAGTCGCGCTTTGACTGAGATCATGCACCCCGCGGTGCACGTTACTATGCTCAGTACTGTAATATCTGGAAATCCGCTCAATGACCTGAATTGGTTTCTGAGAGGATGCGGCATTATCCAGGTAAACGAGAGGATGATTGTTTACAGTTAAAGACAACGCCGGAAAGTCTGCCCGAATCCGATCGACCACGTCTTCCTGATCGAGTCCGTCAAAAGATATATGGGCGGTTTTTAGCACCGTGTTCACTCTTAATTGTCACCCAGACTGTTTTCTGAGCCGTTCGGCTACAATCTCCTGAAGCCGTTCCCGAAGAGAATCCACTGAAACGAGGGCAAGTACGTCTGCTGCGAACGCTTGAAGGAGTAAATTGCGTGCAACTGATTCTTTTATTCCTCGTGATCGAAGATAAAACATAGCTTCAGAATCGATCTGTCCGGTTGTGGCGCCGTGACTACACTTTACATCATCGGCATAGATCTCAAGCTCGGGTTTAGAAAACATCTTGGCCGTATCGCTGAGCACAATATTTCGGTTTGACTGGTAGGCATTAATTCGCTGGGCATCCTGTCGAACCAGAACCCGGCCATTGAACACTGCAGTTGCTGCATCACCGATAATTCCTTTGAATAATTCGTTGCTTACGCAATCAGGCTTTGCGTGATCTACCATCGTATGAACGTCGATATGCGTGTCCGATTGAGCGAGGTAAAAACCGTTCAGATTTGTGGTACACCCTTCACCATCCGGGAGGAAATTCAAATCGGTCCGAACCAAGGCACCACTCAGAATCAACTCATTGGTTGAACATGTGCTGTCAGCCTCCTGATACACATTCAATTTTCTGATCAAGTGCGACAGGGGACCGCGATCAAAGACGTGATAGTAGTCGAGCTGTGCGCCAGATCCTACATGAATCTGAGTGACCGAATTTTCGAAGGTCGTAATACCACTATCGTGATCACGAAGGTCTATAATAGCTCCCTTTGACGCTGATTCAGCCACAATCAGCGTGCGAGGCTGCATGAAAGCATTTGAGCCAGACGTAACTAAATTTGTGATATACAACGGTTCGGCCAACTCGGTGTCGTGCGGAATATGGACCAATAATCCGTCTTGAAAGAAGGACTGATTCAGAGCGTCGAATGCCGTTTCTGTTCTTGGGTTGATCGTTTCGAGGTGGGAAAGAAGACGGTCCAGAGGCATTTTCGCCTTGGAGATAGCCCCGATATACCCTTCAAACTCATCTTTGTCCGGGATAGAACTCAGCGATGGGATAAATATCCCGTCGACACATACAGCGTGATAGCTACCAATATCGCCCCGGTATTCTGAACTTGGAAGCTCGCTAAAACCCACACCGGAATCGAAGCTGAAATCGGTTTTCAGCCAACGACGGACAGGTGTGTATTTCCACAATTCTGTTCGAGGTGCCGGGAAGCCCTGAGAACTGAATCGAATTCGACCCGCCTCTCTGAATGCATCAAACCCGTCAGTTTGTCCATTCGTAGCAGACGCTGCGACCAGCGCCTGTGCGACCAGAAATTGCGCCTCTAATGAATTATTATCGTCCAAGCTTGGGATCACTTTGCTGTTCTGCTTCTAAGTTTGCGTTCACCTGACTATCAGGCCGTGATTGGGTCAGATTCAGTCGGTTTGAGCCAATCATAGCCTTGATCTTCCAGTTTCAAAGCGAGTTCTTTGCCTCCTGACTCAACAATTCGACCGTCCACCAACACGTGTACGAAGTCGGGTATGACATAGTCCAAAAGTCGCTGGTAGTGGGTAATAATTACGAAGGCCCGATCTGAAGATCGAAGGCTGTTAATTCCTTCTGATACCACCCGGAGTGCATCGATATCCAGGCCGGAATCTGTCTCGTCCAAGATGGCCAGGGTAGGCTCTAACATCGCAAGTTGAAATATTTCATTTCGTTTCTTTTCTCCCCCTGAGAAGCCCTCGTTAACAGCACGTTGTTTCAGGCTCGGATCCAGCTGAACAAGCTGCGCTTTTTCCTTCATCAGCTTCAGAAACTCCATGGCGCTGAGCTCCTTCTGATTCCGATGTTCACGAACGGAATTAACAGCCTGTCTCAAGAAGTTGGCCATACTGACACCTGGCAATTCTACAGGATATTGAAATGCCAGAAAAACGCCTTCCCTTGCTCGTTTGTCCGGGGCCATATCCAACAGGTCAACCCCTTTGTAGATTACGCTTCCCTCGGTTACTACGTAGCCATCGCGGCCGGCAAGAACGGACGCAAGCGTGCTTTTGCCCGAGCCGTTTGGACCCATGATAGCATGGACTTCGCCTGCATTAACCGTGAGAGTTACTCCCTTCAGGATTTCGGTGCCATCGTCTTCGATGGACACGTGAAGATTCTTAATTTCAAGCATTATTAATTATATAACTATAGGTTAAGTCAGGGGGTATTGTCTTTGTCAGACTATGTCTTACCCTACGCTGCTTTCGAGTTCAATTGCAAGTAATTTTTGAGCTTCAACGGCGAATTCCATAGGGAGTTGTGCTAGAATTTCTTTGCAGAACCCATTTACAATCAGCTTTATGGCGTCAATCTCTGAGATACCACGCTGCTTGCAGTAGAAGATCTGGTCTTCGCCAACGCGCGAAGTTGTGGCCTCGTGTTCCACTTGCGCCGTAGAGTTTTGAATTTCCAGGTAGGGAAACGTGTGGGCTCCACTCCGATCGCCCAGCAACATAGAGTCGCACTGAGAAAAATTCCTTGCGTTCGTCGCACTTTTCTGGATTTTTACGAGGCCTCTGTATGAGTTCTGGCTTCTGCCCCCTGAAATCCCTTTTGAAATGATAGTGCTTCGGGTGTTTTTCCCAATATGTATCATTTTTGTACCCGTATCTGCCTGCTGCCGCCCCTTAGTGAACGCAACCGAATAAAATTCACCAATGGAGTTATCGCCCTTCAATATTACCGACGGATACTTCCACGTAATCGCGCTTCCCGTCTCAAGCTGAGTCCAGCTGATCTTAGAGCCCGATCCACTACAGATACCACGTTTAGTTACAAAGTTGTAAACACCACCCACACCTTCTTCGCTTCCTGGATACCAGTTTTGTATGGTTGAGTACTTGACCTCCGCATCTTTATGGGCGATTATTTCAACGACGGCGGCGTGAAGTTGATGCTCGTCCCGCTGAGGGGCCGTACAACCCTCGAGATAACTGACGTACGAGCCTTCGTCAGCAATGATCAATGTGCGCTCAAATTGACCGGTGCCTGCTTCGTTAATTCGAAAGTACGTAGATAATTCCATGGGGCAGCGAACTCCCGG
>SMXL01000136.1 GCA_004356385.1 Bacteroidota bacterium | reverse complement strand
TGATTATCAATAGATTCTGGAATTATTTCCTTCCCAAAGTCATGAGAATCTGCTCTCTCTTCCAGCAGACGAGCCAGCACCCCTTTCGAGAAGATGTAAATGCCCATCGAGGCCAGGTATTCTCGACCCTCACCCTTCATTTTCTTACTGACCTTACTTTCTAACCCCGAAACGTCTTCGGCTTTTGGTTTCTCGTAGAACTCCGTGATGCGATGGTCCGGCGATGTTTTGAGGATTCCGAATTTGGGCGCATCCTCTCGTGATACCGGGATTGACGCAATCGTTATATCCGCGCCACACGCGATATGATGAGCACGCATTTCACGATAATCCATGGTATAGAGTTGATCTCCCGAAAGCACAAGCACGTGATCGGTTTTGTACAATGCCACGTGCTGCATACTCTGACGGACTGCATCTGCAGTCCCTTGAAACCAATCCGATGAACCTGGGGTCTGTTCAGCAGCCAGAATGTTGACAAAACCGCGACGAAAACGATCGAACCGATAGGTCTGGGCGATGTGCCTGTTCAGGCTCGCGGAGTTGAACTGAGTCAATACGAAGATTGTATCGATGCCGGAGTTGATGCAGTTGGATAACGGAATATCAATGAGGCGATATTTTCCGGCAATCGGAACCGCCGGTTTGGCCCTCCGCTGCGTGAGCGGAAACAGACGCGTACCTGCCCCTCCTCCTAAAATGATTGAAATCATAATGTTGCCCGATCTGTATGGATCCGTTAGTTATCCGTCCACTAAAATACTAGCCCCGATCCTACGGGATGATAAAGGATTTCGCAATAATCAAATTATTCCACCGTTTCAAGTTCAATAACTGGCGTTTTCGAGACACTATTTTGAAACCAGATCCGTCCAGACCCGGTACACCGACCACCAATTAATTTTTCGGGTGAAAATGAGTGATCAAACGCTGAGGTTAGTCGCGGCGATCCGAGTCCGTTTGGAGGCAACCAGAAGAAGAATCATTTTTTTGGACTCTTTGTCGGGCCTTCTGATGACGATCGGAGTCGGTGCCATCCTCTGGCTAGTTCTTATTTCGCTGGAAGCTGGACTTTGGCTTCCGTCTTCCGTTCGTGTCGGATTACTGGTTCTTCTGTTGCTTACGGTCAGTGTCGTTCTCGTGTTCTACGTTTTTCTTCCGATTGCACGGTTCTTCGGATGGTACGATGAGTTCACGGAACAAGCGGTTGCCAGAAGGATCGCTAAAACCTATCCGGAAGTCAGTGATCGTCTCGTCAATTTATTGCAACTGTCAAAGGGGGCTCACAGCGACGCGCCCGAGCCCTTGCTGGATCGAGCTGTCCTCGACTTGAGCAAAAAAATTGGACCCATTATGTTCGAGGGTGTCGCATCCACGTCGAAGGCGAAAAGAATAGCCCGACTCGCCTCGATCCCGGTCGCCGCGATGCTACTTTTCGGACTTGTAAGTCCAGGATTGTTCACAAGCGCGTCCGCCAGAATCCTTTCTCCAAATATCACATTTTCACGACCCACTCCTTTTGAAATCAGGGTCGATCCGGGAGATATAGAGGTAATTAAGGGCGATTCGGTTGTCATTTCTGCAAACATCTTCGGATTCGTCTCTGGCACGGATGCTCCAACGAGCATTGCGGAGGCCCTGAGCGAATCATCTCCTTCCCTCTCGCTTGAATTCGTTTACAGCGGAGAAGCCCGGTCACACAGCCAGCTTATGGAAGCGGACAGGCTCGAGGGCTATTCATTCACCTTTGAGGGCGTCCGCCAATCGCTTTCGTATCTCGTAGAGGGAGGCGGTGTTCGTTCCCATCGATACACCATCACGGTAGTCGAACGACCTCTCGTACAGCGGCTGAATATTAAACTTTCGTATCCGCGTTATACCCGATTACCGGTTCAAGACCTGGAAACGAACGTCGGCGATATTGCTGCTCTGGCTGGTACGCAGGCGACCCTTGAGTTGGCCCTCGGCGGTGCGGAAGTCAAATCGGGTGCAATCGTCTTTTCGACGGGAAAAAGCCAGCCGTTGGACCTGGATGGCACGCGTGCGTCGGCGTCCGTTCTCATCACCACCCATATTGATTATTGGTTTGAACTTGTCAGTTCCGACGGTGTCGAAAATGTAGACCCAATCACGTATACGATTCATCTTGAAGAGGATGCTCTCCCGACGATCGCATTCAACTATCCAGACCCACAATCCGAGATCAATGAAGATGCATTGGCTCCGTTTGCGGTACGTTTTTCAGACGACTACGGGTTCTCCTCCATTACCCTTTCCGCCCGGTTGGCTGAGTCACGTTTCGACTCGCCGCAGGAAGAATTCACGTCGATTCAGATTCCCCTGGAGCAGCGGTATCTGCTCGATCAAATCCTCGAACATGCGTGGGACCTGAGAACGGATACCGGCTTCGACCCCATTCCCGGGGATATCATCGAGTACTTCGTCACGGTCTGGGATAACGACAGCGTGAGCGGATTCAAATCGGCTTCCACCCCGACCTATACCGTTCGTTTCCCTTCCCTTGCCGAGCAATATGAACAGCTCGACCTCGCCGAGGACGACACCGAAAATGAATTGGAAATCCTCGTAGACGAAGCCCGGGAAATCCGCGAGCAGTTCGAAAAGCTTAAGGAAGACCTGCGGCGGAAACCCGAATCAGACTGGCAAGACGAGCGGCGGCTCGAGCAGCTGCAGCAGCGACAGGAGGAGATGGAGTCGTCGGTCGAGGATATTTCTGAGGGTATTCAAGAGATCATCGAGGCCATGAATCAAAACGATTTGGTTTCGGATGAAACGATCGACATGTTCCAGGAGCTGGGAGAGGTCGTTGATGATGTGATCTCACCAGAATTGATGGACGCCCACCGAGACCTCGAAGAAGCGATGCAGCAAATGGACTTGAGTAAGATTCAGCAAAACCTGGAGGAGTTCGAGTTCAATGAGAAGTTGTACAAGGATCGTCTCGAACGTGCCTTAGAGTTATTCAAAAATCTCAGGCTCCAGCAGGATCTGGAAGAAGCGGAAAAACGTGCTCAGGATCTCGTTGATCTGGAGGACCGCATCGAGGAGGAAACAGCTGAACTCCAAAATGAAAAAAACCGCCAGGATTCAGCCAATCCGCCCGAGGATGGCCGGCGTCCGGAGGTTGAGCCTGAGTCCAATTCCGAAGACTCAGATCGACTGGCCGCCGAACAGGATCAGGCAGCCAGCGACATGGAGGCCTTGGAGAAAAAACTGGAAGAAATTCGCAAGAGAATGGAAGATCTCAACTCGGGTCCAACTGAGAAAATGCAAAATCTAGAAGAGGACACGTTGGACAGAGAACTTCCGAAGCAGATGCAACAGAACGCCGAGGATATTCGAAATCAGGAATTTGAGAAAGCTCAAAGCAATCAGCAGAAAATGCAGGAGCAGCTCGGGCAACTGCAAGGTCAGCTCGGGCAGATGCAGCAAAACATGTCCGGTCAGCAGATGCAGATGAACATGACCGGGTTGCGGGCTTCGCTGGAAGACATTCTCACGTTGTCGGAACGGCAGGAGGCCCTTCGCCTCGAAGTAGCAGACATGCGCTCAGAAAGCCCGCGCCTCAGAGAATCCGCTCAGGATCAGGTCGAATTGTCTGAAGGCCTTACGATTGTCGCTGATTCTCTTCAACAGTTGGCCCGAAAAATCCCACAGATGAGTCGAGACGTTCAGCAGCAGTCTGGCGATGCGCTTCGAGAAATGGGATCCGCCGTTGCGGCGCTTTCCGATCGGTCATCGAGACGGGCTACCGGACACCAGAAGGGGGCGATGACCCACCTGAATGAACTCGCGTTGATTCTTTCCGGGCTGCTCGATCAGATGATGAACAGTCAAGCTTCGTCCGGCAGCGGCATGAGCATGGAACAGCTCATGGAACAGCTTCAAAACATGGGTGAACAGCAGGAACAGCTCAACGATCAAATTCAACAACTGCTGAACGATCAGCAGGGTAATCGTTTGACGAACGACATGGTCGAGCGAATGCGGCAGCTGGGATCACAACAGGATCAGATCCGAAGAGACTTGAAGAAGATCAATCGAGACCGTGCTGCACGAAATAAACTCCTCGGCGATCTGAATCGGCTTGCCGAACAAATGCAGGAATCCGTTCAGGAACTGATGCAAAATCGGACGTCCCGGCAACTGATGCAGCGACAGCGTCAGATATTGACGCGCTTGCTTGAAGCCAGCAAATCTCTTCAAGAAAAAGGTAAAGAGAAAGAGAGACAGAGTCGGACCGGTACCGATCTGAATCGACGCAGCCCGTCCGAACTGACTTCGACCGAACAGGTTGATGAACTGAGAAGAGAATTATTCCGAGCGCTTGAAAGCGGATACGCCTCGGATTTTGAACAGTTGATTCGACGTTACTTCGAACTGCTCCAGCAACAAGCCGGCGACGAAGAATAGTCGTTCTCGTCACTATATGGAATTATAGAAACCTGGCTTTCAGCTCAGGCGTGGGTATCCGGCATTCATCGCGGCGGCCGAACCATTGGTATCTATTTCGTGCAATCCACGCATAGATACCGTCTCGAATCCAACGTGGAACCATGCGAAACCCATATAAGAGAGGCCAAAGACCGGTCAAATGCCTAACAATTCTGAGCGCTGCTTCAGATTCGCGATATACACGTCCATTCTCGATGAGCAGAATCGAGTCCAGGTATCCGTCTGGATAGGAGGCTTCCCTAAGAAGTTCCACTCCTTCGTCTGATTGAAGCGCTCCGAATTGGAAATACGCGTTGCGGTCGCGATCAATGACAAAATTGACGCTTGCGTTGCACAAATTGCAAACACCGTCAAATAATATCGTAGCCTGGGTCTGCACCGTTCCTGTTTTCTAGTCTTAGATGCGTATACGCATAGAATTGCATAATGCTTCGATTCGAATCCGAAAGCATGTTCGTAAGCCAGTCCCGGAGGGGCGGACGTACGAGTAAGGCTTCTGAAGCCCGAGTTTCACACCCTATCCTCTTGTAAAAACAGTCACATATTGGTAAATTGGGTTCTTCGTCGTGTCGTGCGAAAATATCTACTGAGAGCGGCGTGCATTTGTCCATCGCGCGACATATCGACGTCCATCGTCCGGGAACCAGGGACGTCCGCGTGCCGCGTGTAATACTATGAGGCGTTTCTGGTCGCTGGACATTGCTTGACGTTCACCCCGCCCATTTCACCTACAACAGATTGGTATTGTAATGAGGATTCTCTTTATCTCAGGAGAAGTTGCACCGTTTTCTCATTCTAATGACCTCGCGATGATTGTGCGAACTCTTCCCGAGGCCGTACATGAAACGTGCGAGTACGAGACGCGGATTTTAATGCCTCGTTATGGAACGGTTAGCGAGAGACGAAATAGGCTACATGAGGTAATCAGACTCTCAGGATCGGAGATCACCGTCGGGGAAACGACCGAAGTACTCAAGGTGAAGGTGGCATCTATACCCGGAATTCGCCTTCAGGTCTACTTCATGGACAACGCGTTCTACTTCAAAAGAAAGGGCATATTCTCCGATCGTCAGGGGGTGCTTTTCCCAGATAACCTCGACAGGGCCGTGTTCTATGCCAAAAGCGTGATCACCACCATCCGGAATTTGGGCTGGGAAGCAGATCTTATACATGCGTTTGGATGGATAAGCGGGTTAGTTCCGTATATACTGAGAACTGAATTCTCGGACGAGGCGCTTTTCGCTGACAGCAAAATCATTTTTACGCCCGAAGATGTTGACTTTGACGCTCGGATAAAGAAAAATCAATTCGAGTCGCTGAGCCTGGTAGAAAACGAAGACCTTGTCGGGAAAAGTCCTACTGAAATTGGACAAATGTTTGCTGACGCGGTTATTCTTCCTCCGGGCGCAACCAGCGATTCCGATTTCCCGACGTTTTCCGTCGAACAGGACGAGCAAATGAGTCAGGCAGTATCCGTTTATGATGAACTTTTGAATAGCGTTCC
>SMXL01000135.1 GCA_004356385.1 Bacteroidota bacterium | reverse complement strand
TCCGCTTGTTTCAGGAGACGGATACATAACGATCGCCACCACCAGGCCCGAAACCATGTTGGGCGATACGGCGATCGCTGTTCACCCAGATGATAAACGATACACCGACCTTGTTGGACAGAGCGTTCGGCTGCCCCTTACAGATAGAGAGATTCCCGTAATTGCAGACGAATACGTGAAGCAGGATTTTGGCGCGGGCGCTCTGAAAATCACCCCTGGACACGATCGTAACGACTTTGAAATAGGTCAGAAACACGGGCTTCCCGTACTCAATATCATTGATGTGGATGGTTCAATTAATGAGTCTGGATTCGCGTATGCCGGCATGGATCGCTTTGATGCCCGGAAGAAAATCGTTGAAGATTTGGAAGCGCAAGGTCTGCTCGAAAAGATTGAGCCGTACGTATCGATGGTTCCGATATCGAGTCGATCGAAGGCAACGATCGAACCCCTGATTTCCAGACAGTGGTTTGTAAAAATGAAACCGCTTGCCGAACCCGCGATTGAGGCCGTCCGATCGGGAGCGATCAAATTCCATCCAAAACGATGGGAGAATGAATACTTCAGATGGCTCGAAAATATTCGGGACTGGACCATTTCGAGGCAATTGTGGTGGGGTCACCGGATTCCCGTTTGGTACTACACGGACAGCGAGGGAGAAATCGACGAGTCCCGGGAGTTCGTTGTCTCGGTTGATCAGCCGGAAAAGGGAATGGTTCAGGATGAAGACGTCCTGGACACTTGGTTTTCATCGTGGTTATGGCCGTTTGCTACACTCGGATGGCCGGAGGATAATGAGGACGTAAAGTATTTCTATCCCGGCAGCGTACTCGTTTCGGGTTACGACATACTGTTTTTCTGGATTGCCCGCATGATCATGGCCGGGCTGCATTTCATGGGAGAAGTTCCCTTTACGGACATCTTCATTACCGGAATGATCAAGGATAAACTCGGTCGCTGGATGCAGAAAAGCCTGGGGAATGGAATCGATCCTCTCGACATGATTGACCAGTATGGTGCCGATGCGGTGCGATTTTGTCTGACGATCCTGTGCGCCCAGGGACAGGACATCAAACTCGATCCGTCTAAGTTTGAAATGGGTCGCAACTTCGCGAACAAAATCTGGAATGCGTTTAACGTCTTCGGGCAGTTTATGGAGGAAGGAAAGGAGTATCGAAGGCAACGAAGATTTGAAGATCTGGATCTCGCAGAGAAATGGATGCTTACTCGATTGAACCAGACGATTTCCGAGATCGACGAGGACGTCCGGAAATACCGACTCAACGAGGCACTTACAAAGATTTACACGTTGTTCTGGGGAGATTACTGTGATTGGTACCTGGAGCTGATTAAGCCGAAACAGGGTGGCAAGATGGAGGAGGACCAGATCGCTCTGGCCGCCGATCTTTTCGGGCGCCTGCTCCAGTTGCTCCATCCATTCATGCCGTTCATCACAGAGGAACTGTGGTGGAAACTTCAACATCGCGAAGAAACCGAGTCGTGCATGACGTCGCAATGGCCCACCTCAATCGAAGAAGAAATATCGGTAGACGATGCCCGAGTATTCTCAGTCATTCAGGAAATGATTTCTGCGATACGCAATATCAAGAGTCAGTACAACGTTCCGCCAGGAAACGAAATTGCTGCAACTTTGAGTATTGATAAGTCAGATAAGGCCTTGGCAACAGCGCTTGCGGCCCATGGCGACTATTTTGCTAAACTGGCCAAGACGACTCGTTTATCGGTTGAGTCTGAGGTAACCCGTCCCGATGCGAGCGCCTCTGCCGTTGTCGGGAAGAATCAGGTTTTCGTTCCATTGTCTGGAATGATCGACCTGGAAGTGGAACGAACTCGACTTCGAAAGGAGATCGATCAGAAGGAGAAATATCGAACGGGACTTGAACGCAAGCTTCAGAATGAACTGTTTGTCTCGCGTGCGCCGGCGGACGTCGTGGAGAAGGAAAAGCTAAAAATGAAGGATACTGCCGACGAATTGGAAAGGCTCCACGCGAGCCTCTCAGAATTAGGCTAGTTCGTGATCTTGCGATGGTAATTTGCTGCTTGAAATTCACCGGTCCCGATGAAAAGTGAGTTACAGGAGGGGTGAAAAAATATTTGGAAAGCTGCTGGCCCTCTGGTTGATAGGAGTTTTACTGCTCACGCACCCTGGATGTACCGACGGCCGTCAAACGCGAAGCCAGATCATGGTGCAGGACCTGCGTTATCGTTTACTTCCGGGTGGCGCAAGAATCTTAACGGGAACAGTAGTGAACGGCAGTGAAGATGCGGTCTCCGTGATACAAATTGATGTTTCTCTATTCGACGATGATAATCGCCGGATATCTTCCATGTTCGTAACCGTCCAGAATATTGAAGCACGGGGCCAGAAAAAATTTCGGGAAGCGGTTGATGTTGATCTAAATATTAACGGAGCCCGAGTGAGGGGCATCATTGTGCCCTGATGGGAACGAGCAATAGATGTTATCTGGAAATCTCGTATATAGAGTCTAATCTGGGGGCATTAACGTCGTTTAGCCATGCATCCGACTCATAGTCGATCCGCCGATTCCGAATTTCATGGGACATCTCACGTACCGATCTGGGCGACCCTGCTTTTTATTGTCACGATGATGGTCGTGTACTTTCTGGGGCGAGCAGTGATCGTTTACTACGAATTGGGAACGCCCGTTCTATAGTGCTCATTGCCCAGAGTTCGGTCTGTCAAAGATCGAGCGTACGGGAATCATGATCACTTTCTTGTGGGGAAAATCGTTTACCTTGGGACGCTCCCTGTATTCGAACCAGCAACTGACGATCCATGTATTCCCGAAGACAGTTTCTTGGAGCATTTGGTGCTCCTGCAGCCGCATCCATGACCTTGGCGGCGCTTAGTCCCCTTTCCATTCCGGAATTGCTCGACTCACTGGCTCACCACACGGGAACGCCAAAGGAAATAGCCCGGGATGAAGATTTTTGGAGGGAAATCCAGCAGTCCTTCACGGTGGATCGATCTATTGTAAATCTCAACAACGGTGGAGTCAGCCCAGCACCAGCAGCTGTACAGGAGGCCATGAAACGGCATCTCGATTACTCCAATGAGGCTCCGGTTTACACGATGTGGCGCATTCTTGAGCCACAAAAAGAAGGTACCCGCCAACGCCTCGCGCGAGCGTTTCACTGCGACACCGAAGAAATCGCCATCGTGAGGAATGCCTCCGAGGGGCTTCAGATTTGTCAGCTCGGGATTGACCTGGAAGCCGGAGCCGAAGTGCTCACGACGACGCACGATTACGGCCGTATGCTGACGACGTTCAGGCAACGCGAGAGACGGGAGGGAATCGTCCTGAAGCAGTTTTCCTTGCCGATACCCGCAGAAGATCCAGATGTTGTTGTTGCGCTATTCGAGGAGAATATTACACCCAGAACGAAAGTGATTCTGATGTGCCACATCGTCAACATTACGGGTCAGATTTTGCCCGTAAAGAAAGTCGTGCAGATGGCTCGCAGTTATGGAATTCCTGTCATCGTTGACGGAGCGCACTCGTTTGCCCACTGGGATTTCACGCACGATGACCTCGATTGTGATTACTACGCGACCAGCTTGCACAAGTGGCTTTTCGCTCCTCACGGGACGGGTATGCTCTATGTCAGGCAAGATAAGATCAAGGGTCTCTGGCCCATGATGGCTGCCAACAAGAATCAGGACGAGAATATTCGCAAATTTGAAGAAATAGGCACCCACCCAGCGGCAAATCATCTGGCGATTGCGGATGCCCTGACCTTTCATCAGGGAATCGGGCCCAAGAGGAAAGAGGAACGTCTCAAGTATTTGACCAATTACTGGGCTGAACCGTTACTCAAACACGAGCGTGTGGTCCTCCACACCAGCCAAAAACCGGGAAATTCCTGTGGTATCGGTGTTGTACAGGTCGAAGGTGTGGATTCTGGTGCCATCGGCAGGTATATGTGGGACAATCATCGGATTATCATCACACCCATCAAGCATGCGGAGTTCGAGGGACTGCGAATTACACCCAACGTTTACACCACACTCGAGGAATTGGATCGGTTCGTGGAGGCAATGGAAACCGTCATAAAGGACGGACTCCCGGAGAAATATTCATAGGAATACGGACGATGGGTAGATGAAGGTTGATGTCGCGATTATCGGTGGCGGAATAGTCGGTTGCGCGACGGCTTTTCGGTTGATCGGGCGCCCTTCCGTCGATCGATTGGTCATTTTGGAAAAAGAGTCCTCTCTTGCTTCGCATCAATCCGGTCGGAATTCGGGCGTTATCCACTCAGGAATTTACTATCGACCGGGTTCTCAAAAGGCAGAAAATTGTCGGGTTGGAAGGAAGCAATTGATCGAGTTCTGCGAAGCAGAGAACATTCCTTTTGAGATCTGTGGAAAGGTGATTGTAGCCACGTCGGAAGACGAATTACCGCTCTTGAAAGCGATCTTGGATCGAGGTATCCAGAACGAAATAAAATGTCGGTTCATTGATGTTGATCGTCTTCGAGAACTGGAACCGAATGCCAATGGGATTGCTGCAATTCACGTCATGGAAACCGGGATCATTGAATTCCCGGCAGTCTGCTTTCGACTGGCTGAGCGCTGTATGGAGCAAGGATTCGAGATTCGGACCCATACTCAAGTAATCGGAATGACACATGGAGCTAAGTCGTCCATCGTTCATACTTCCGGTGGGGACGTAGAAGCGGACGTGGTCGTGAATTGTGCCGGGTTGCATTCCGATCGTATCGCACAAATGTCGGGCGCTGCACTGGACATGAAAATCATTCCTTTTCGGGGCATTTATCATGAGCTTCGCCCTGAAGCTCGCCACCTTTGCACCAATCTAATCTATCCTGTACCCGATCCATCCTATCCGTTCCTCGGTATTCACTTTACCAGGATGCTGGATGGGCGAGTCGAGTGCGGTCCAAACGCAGTGATGGCAACCGGACGAGAGGGCTATTCTTTCGCGTCTGGGTCACTAAAAGACTCGTGGGAATATGTAGGATTTCCCGGATTCCGGCGGATGTCCGTTAGACACTGGAAAAAAGGGATGATGGAAATCGTTCGAACGACATCAAAACGCGCATTCCTCGCCGAAGCGAGGCGACTCATTCCCACACTTGAAGCAAATGATATGGTCCCATGTCGCTCGGGGATACGCGCTCAGGCGGTTTCGTCCAACGGTGACATGGTCGATGACTTCGTAATCATCGATTCAAAGACCGTGGTCAACGTCTGCAACGCCCCTTCACCCGCTGCGACCGCAGCACTTCGTATCGGTCAAGTGATTAGCCAGCGAGTGCTTGGACGATTAAACTAGAGCCGTACTCCGCATTTACGGACGATCAGGAGAACCGTTTTCGATTTTTCTGGAATTAGGCTGCCGCCTCTGCTTTAGCGTCGAGGCTAAATGGACCTGCGCCGAAGTGGTACATGTACAGTGCGGCTCCGGCCAGTGCTAGATCCTTCAGAAACATTGGAGTTGCTAGTTGATCGCCTTCAAAAAATCCGCCTAACCACACGAGTATTGCAGTCGCCAGAAGGAAACCGAACAGGATCAGGCTACCGATCTTAATTTTGTAGCCCAAAAGTACGCTCAAACCACCAGCGATAATGGCAACGCCGGTAAGCATGACGATAATTTTTGGGGCAGGGAGAAAGTCGGGAACCATGCCACTATCGACCATCATCTGAGGATCCGTCAAATGCCCCATTCCAAACATGAGGAATATCAAAGAGAACAATATCCGTCCAACAAGTGGTGCGTACTTCATAGCTACCTCCGTAGTGTGATGGATTTCGGAATGTAAACCGATTCGATCGACGCCCGGTAGATCGATTCTTCAACCCCGAGCATCCGCACGTAAAGTCAGTGTCCGTCGAGACGCAATCAAACGGCTTCAAGTTAAAATACTGCACGTGTAACGTCACACGAAGCTGGCGATCTAAATGCCAAGGTAAAAAACCTGAATAAGCACTGGGTGCGTCAACAGCCGCTTGAGTTACAGAATATGGGAAAAGAAACTGGAAGGTACTCCAATAAGCGAGTCCGGGTAATCGCATTGATCGGGTTCATAGCGAGTACGGCTGCTGCACAGGCGCCTTTACGACTACCTGACTCCGACTGGCGTACGGATTGGACAAAATCTTCCATTGACTGGTCAGAACTGGAGCCCAATGTACCACGCGATGCGATTCCATCGATCGACG
>SMXL01000134.1 GCA_004356385.1 Bacteroidota bacterium | reverse complement strand
GCATGGTCCGATTCCATTCGACATAATTTTTTGGCCGCGCAGTGGAGCAATGACCGGTCCAATCGTGAACCCACGATGGCACGGAAACGGATCATGTTCGTAGTGGGTCAGATTCTAGACTATGAGTATAGCCTCCGGGGTCTTGCAATTGCGACTAAACGAAGTCCGTACGCCAAGGCCATGGAGCGAAGAACCAAAGTCGCGTATCGAGGCCTGAAAAGCGTTTATAAAGTTGTTCAGCTTTCCGAACTGAAGAGAATTCTCGACCTGGGGAGTGCCCTGTCTATTGGCCCAAACAACGAAACGGAACTCGTTTCGGCGGCCGAGAAGATTGCTCCGATTGTGGCAGGACTTTCCCAAAATCATGATTGGGCGTCGCTGATTGCCCTTGATCCGCTCCTGGAAGGACGAAGTTCATCTTCTACGACCGAAAATGTGGAAGACTCTGACCAATCGGGTGCAGATTCAGGCGCGACGTCGGAGACGATCGCCCCGGATCCGGGTCGAGGAGGCGACAGCGATTCAGTCGCCACCGATCAAACGGAGACGGTCCCTGTCACCGGCGGACTCGCGATCGAAGGCCGAATACGCTCGCGCCCGGCATGGTTTCAAACCGAGAAATTTCAGACTACTGTCCCAGGTTGTTCATGCCATACAAAGGCCGAAGATTGGTTACTCGATGATCCTCACTCAGAGTCATTCGACCTGATGAGCTCTCCTCGCGCCGTTCAGATTGCCCAGGTATATGGAATCAGTCCGACAGAACGACTTCTTGGAAACAGGATATGCATGAGTTGTCATGGAACGGTCGTTTCCGGAGACGAACAGGAAGAAGTATTCGATGCGGTTACATGCGAGAGTTGCCACGGTCCCAGTTCCGGGTACCTCGATCCCCACGAGCGAGGCGACGATGTAGGTTTTTCGCTGGGTCAGAGACGATTGAAGAGTGCCAACGACCGGGCCGTCAACTGCTCTCGCTGCCACTATATCACAGACGAACGGTTACTGGCAGCAGGGCATCCAACCGAAGAAGATTTTAATTTGAGTGAGAGAAGCCAGGCGATTGAGCACTGGCCCGATACGAAAAATGTGGAACGCGCAGGCCCGTATCCGGAGCTATCCGCTTCGTCACTTGCTAGCGCCTTCAATACGGTTAAGGCATCTCGCCCCGTACCGACTGTAAACGTTGTTCAGATACAAGCAGCAACGACGACTCCGTCGGTCTCGCAATCATCATCACCGGTCGGCCCCAGGCCAACCAGCGGCGACTATCAACGTCCTCAGACGGTTCGTACATCTCGTTCTTCCAGAGCTCCGTCGTTTCAAATCCCTCCCCTACCGGCAGTCGGGGACTCCACGTCAACAGGGGACATCTTGTTGATCATAAAACGTAGACTGGAGCTCATTTATCAGTCTTTAGGGAGAGGAAATTGAGTATGGAATCTTCAGCGACAACGGATCTCTCGGTTACGATGATCAGGCGAAAAGAGCAGTTTGAGGACCGGTGGTCTTCATACGGTTCTCATGCGGGTCTGACCCGGCTGTCGGAAATGCTCTCGCCGTCTGATTTAAAGAAAATCGATCTTTTTCAGGACTACGATGACGCGTTTCTTAGGAATATTTCTCCGGACATATCGGTTGCCGACTGGGATGCGAACGTCGTCCTTTTCGAGGAAGGTAGCTACTTGGATGTGGCCTTCTATCTGCTCGAAGGAACGGTCGAAATCGATATTAAAAAGCACGACGAAACCGTAAACGCTCTTCCCATCTTTGATGCCCAACGGACCGTTTTCGCTGCGGACCTTCGCTCGTTTGAAGAGCCAGAGGAAGGATTCGGTGCAACCGTCATTCAAACGCGAATGGCCGGCCGTGAAACGTCAAAGGATCTTCAGATTACGTTCCTCGCCTCCATGGATTTCAATCTCCAGCGCGGTCGTACAACCGCATTGAAGAAGGGAGATTTGTTCGGAGAAATCGGTGCGCTCAACGGGTGGCCTCAGTCCGCGACCGCGAGCACATCTTCGGCCTGTAAACTGGTTCAGATTCGCGTTCCTGCACTGCGGGAAATGAAGAAGGCTTCAGGATCTTTTAAGGAAAAAGTAGATCGAATCTATCGGGAAAGGACACTTTTCGAACAACTTAAAACGTCTCCTTTGTTTCGCGGATCGAAGGACACGTTTCTGGAATCTCTTGCCGAGATGGTTGAGCTAATCTCCTTTTCACCTGACGACATCGTTACAGAACAAGGTCAAACAGCCGACGCATTCTACATGGTTCGATCTGGGTTTCTGAAGATTTCGGAACGCCTGGGAGAGGCCGATGCTACCGTCAACTACCTGAGCAAGGGAATGACGATAGGAGAGGTCGAACTTCTGTTACCCGACGTCGAGACCTGGCTCAGTACGGTCTCATCGGTGGGATATTCGGAGCTCGTTCGTATTGAGCGTACTGCGTTTCAAAGGGTGCTCCGAGAACACCCAAATATCGAAAAAAGACTTTGGGAATCCGCCGTCGCTCTCGTAAAAGATTCAGGTTTTACGAAAAAGCACTTGGAAAAATCTGAACTGATCGAATTTTCGCTTCAGAAAGGCCTCGTACAGGGGAACAGCATACTGGTGATCGATCTCGATGTTTGTACACGATGTGACGATTGCGTGCGAGGCTGTGCGGATACCCACGGAGGCCGACCCCGATTTGTACGTGAGGGCGACAAGTTCGGACAGTTTATGATCGCTCGCTCGTGTTACCATTGTGACGACCCCGTTTGTCTCATCGGGTGCCCGACGGGTGCCATAAGCCGCATAGGTGTGGGCGAGGTCGTGGCCATTGACGACGAGCTGTGTATCGGGTGTAGCAATTGCGCCATGAAGTGTCCGTACGATGCCATCGTCATGCACGACACGGGAGAGACCTGGGACGACGATGCGGTCCCCGAAAGGCTCCGCGGTCGTCCGAAGAAAGTGGCTAGTAAATGCGATGTATGCTATACCTCCGCCGACGGTCCGGCATGCGTTAATAGTTGCCCCCATTCATGCGCATTTCGGATTGGAAGTATTGAGGATTTTCAGACGCTGATCTCCACCGAAAGAGGCGAGGCTTGAATCTGAGGGCTTGAAGAAAACGGCTATATACCAAAAGAAGAGGGCTGACACGCCCAGATGGGTGAACAAATGGGTTCAGTCGCCAAAGTGGTTCTTCGGATTTTGTCTACTCGTCCTGGTTTGTCTAATCATTTTCGGTGTGAATGCTGCAACGGCTCGCATTCACCCAGGAAATACGTGGGGCCTGGCATATGGAATCGGAGCTACGGTCGCATTTATCGCCGTCTTTCTTCATTCGATCCGGCGAAGAACCATGAAATTTCGCCCCTCGATCCGATCGTGGACGGTCCTGCAAATTCACGTTTACGGGGGAGGGATATTTTTATTGTTAATGCTGATGCATACCGGATTTTCAGTCCCCTCGGGTATCCATACGTGGTGGCTCTGGTTGCTCAGCATCTGGGTCGTGGGAAGCGGCTTCTTGGGTATTGTCATTCAAAAGTGGATTCCGACCGTGCTGAATGCTGGATTGGCTATCGAAGTACACTATGATCGGGTACCCGAGCTGATCGAACACATTCGCCTGCGTTCTGAGAAACTGATTGCGTCAGCGGATGAACGCGTTCGAGAATTCTACGACAGTCGAATCGCCCCGACGCTCGCCCAGCCCGAGCCGCGTCTCATGTACTTCATTGACATAACGGGCGGCATTCACCGCCGAACCAAATCCTTTGACTACATCAGGGCCCTTCTTTCGACCGATGACCAAAACACCCTTGATGAATTAAAAATATTATTCAGGAGTAAACTGGAAATTGACGCTCACTATACGCTGCAACGAGCTCTGAGGGGCTGGTTGATGCTTCACGTGCCCGTATCTATGGTGCTCATCGTGTTGCTGTGTTTTCACATCTTTTCTGTTTGGTATTATTAATGGCCAAAGGGCAGAAGAAGAGAAAAGGCTTTTTCAGCGACCTCCGATTACCGGTCGTCAAGAATTACATCTATCCTTCATCTCGATCTTCGTTATTGGTGATCGGAGGAATTGGGGCGGCACTCGTGGCTGTGGTCTTTGTATTTAATCTGACGGCTCAGTCTGGCTCTCTGGTTTCGAACGGACCACTTTCGTCTAATCACGCTTCGTTTGGTGGAGAGTGTGCGTCCTGCCATACCGCCTTCGAATCTGTAACGAATGACAAGTGTTCGTTGTGCCACGAAAAATTTGGAGATGAGATCGGTGCTTATACCTATTCCTCCCACTATCTCTATCGATCTGGCGATTTCACACGCTTGGTGCCTTCTCCGGATGAAGTGACCTGTTTCAGTTGCCACCCAGAGCACCAGGGGTCGAGGGCGTCGATCATTCAGGTACCCGACGCGGCGTGCACCCAGTGCCACGAGTACGGATCATTCAATTCCGGCCATCCGGAGTTCGCATTCGCGGCCGAGAATATCGAAGACCCGGCCAACCTTAACTTTTCCCATACGCAGCACGTGACGGAAGTCATCAATCAGGAGGGACTCGCGGACATCGAGCGATCGTGTTTGTACTGCCATCATGCCGATCAAGACGGGAAATCGTTTCAGCCCATCGAGTTTGAAACCGCATGTTCGGCGTGTCACATCAGCACATCGGTAAGCACGTCCTGGTTACCCATTAGATCTGCTTCGCGCCCTGCCGGCGTTCAGACTCTCAGCGCGATTCAGACACGTCAGGGTCCGGGAACGAGATGGGCCGATGCCATGAACCCATCTGAGTTCCAACAGAGGCGAGATGAAGTCCGGAAAAGGCCGGTTTATCACAGGGATCCCTGGATCCTCGAAAACTTGAAACGACTTCAGGATGAGCTGTACCCGGATCGCAATGATCTCGCGGAACTGCTGCGAGCAGCAGCCGGTGAAGACGAGCGAGACGCCCGCGATCTTTACACGGAGGCACTGACGACGCTGGAAACCTATGCAGACGAACTCAGATCTACACCAGGGCGCGATGTTCAAAAAGCTCTTAGCGAAATTGACGGCCTGATCGCTCTCGTTAAACGCCGACTCCGCGATCCGTACCGTTCGATTGACGAAACCAGGTTCTTACTAGGCCCCGACGACATCAATTCAGACCTGAATGCATCCGAAATAGCAGAATTTGAGTCTGTGATCGATGGCTTGACCGAGACGTGTCAAACATGTCATACTGTTCAGCAATCGGCCATTCAGCGCGTTCAAAAAGATCAGAGAATACTGTTTCGGTCAGAATTCGATCATCGAGTACATATTATCCAACGGGGATGCCTGGAATGCCATTCAGCGATTCCCATCAGAGAGCATGTCGCGCGCGATAGTGTTGCGATAGAGGCGATTGATTACGCCGGCATTCAGAATTTGCCGGCCATCGAGACGTGTCAAACGTGCCACGCACCAGCAAAAGCGGTCAATACCTGTATTTCTTGCCATCTTTTCCACCCGGACAAATCTCAGCACACGAACATGCTGAGATATCTTGAATAAGGTCTTCCATTATGCGTGCTAGACTTTTTTGCAAAACGGGCGAACTGGACGGGACCAGCTTTGAGTTGGATAAAGAGACGACCATTGGCAGGTCGAGTGGCTGCGATGTTCAGCTGTCTTCGGAGGCCGTTTCGAGTACACACGCCCGCATTTATTTCGACGACGAAAGGAGCAGCTTTCTCATTGAAGACTTGAACAGCCGCAATGGAACCCATGTAGATGGTGTCGAAGTGAGTGGATCGATTCGACTCGACCGATTGAACATCATCACGTTTGCGGGTAAATACGATTTTATTT
>SMXL01000133.1 GCA_004356385.1 Bacteroidota bacterium | reverse complement strand
CGATTCCGTCAAACTCGTCTCCAATGTGGTCGGCGGCGTAGATTACTTTTTTCAAAGCAACTGAGGCACGTTCCGCGTCGACAGCCACCCGTTCTCGCTCCGACGAATGCTCGCAGATTTTCTTCAGCTTATCGACTTCGTAGCCGCGTGCGCCGGTGACCATTCTTTTCACAAGACGGTGGACAACGAGATCAGGATAGCGGCGGATCGGGCTTGTGAAGTGCGTGTAGTGTCGAAAGGCTAGTCCGTAATGACCGGTGGTTTCGATTCCGTATCGTGCTTTTGCCATGGCTCGAAGAGCTGCATGTTCGATGACTGGCGCCTCTGGCTTTCCCCGAACGGATTCGAGTAATGTATTGAGATCGGCGGGTTTCACAAGCCCTTCAGAGTGTGCCAATTCGTATCCAAAAGCGCGGACGTATTGGGAGAGATTCTTGAGCCTTTCCCGGTCGGGGTGCTCATGAATTCTTGAGATGAAAGCGTCGAAGTTCGAATTGCCGAGGGCCTCTGCGACCACTCGATTTGCCAGTAGCATGCATTCCTCGATCAGACGATGCGTATCGAGCCGTTCCTTCGGTCGAATGGCGATTGGATGGCCGGCTTCATCCAGTTCGATTTGAACTTCACTCATCCCGAAATCAATGGAGCCATTTGTTCGTCGCTCGGCTGACAGTTTTCGGGCTAACGCGTTGATCTCGACGAGAGGTTGCCGCAGAGCGTGTTTTGAATCCGGGTTGCCCAGGATTTCCTGAGCATCTTCATACGTGAGTCTATGGTGCGAGTGGATGATGGTCTCTTCAAACGTTGAGGAAAGAACTTTTCCCTCTTTCGAGAGCGTCAGAATGCACGAGAAAGCCAGGCGGTCGGTATGAGGCAACAACGAGCAAGCATCGGACGAGAGCTTGTCCGGCAGCATTGGAATGACTCGATCGACGAGATAAACGCTCGTTCCGCGTCGGTAGGCCTCTTTGTCGATCGCGGAGTTCTCCTGGACGAAGTGGCTGACGTCGGCGATATGGACACCTAACTCAATCTGCCCATCATCACGTGTTTCAATGTGAAGGGCATCGTCAAAGTCGCGGGCATCGGCCGGGTCGATCGTAAAGATTAGCTTTTTCCGTAGGTCGAGCCGGTCTTCATGCTCCGAGCCCTTGATTTCGCCGTTGACGCAAGCGGCTTCTTCTTCTACAGGATCTGGAAAATCCGAAAACACGCCCTGGCTCATCGCGACGGCGAGGGTCTGGACGCGGGCGTCTGTCGACGGCCCCAATACCTGAAGGACTTTTCCGTGGATAGCGCCCCGGCGGTCTTCAAAGGCATCAATCGAGACCACAACTTTATCTCCCTCGATCGCCTCGTTTAAATCCTCCATCGAAACGTAGATGTCATGGTTGAGTCGCAGGTCATCAGGAATAACAATGGCATACGAATCGGCGTGATGAAGCGTCCCGACGGCCGACGTACGGGCACGCTTTACCACCCACCGAATCTCGGCAGATTTTCTTCGATCTCCTTTGGCCTGCGCAGCGGCGCCGATGACGACCGTATCGCCGTCAATTGCCGTTTCCATCCGGCGCGCTCGGATGAAGTAGTCCTCATCCTCTCCGTCAACTGACACAAACCCGAATCCATCTCGATGAACGGTAAGAATTCCCGTGAGCTCGCCTGTCCGGGGACGATAGGTGATCTGACCTCCCTTCACTGTGCCCACCGTTCCGGACGTCCGGAGCTCTTCGATGATTTCTCGAAATAGCCGATAGTCGCGACTGTCTTCGAAATTGAGCCGTTTGGATAGGTCCTTGATGCGAAAGGACTTCGTCCCGTGGTTCTTCAGGAAATCCAGGATGTCGCGTCGAATCCGTTGTCTTCGTACCAATTTGTTATCTCCGTTGGCGTTTCATTTTTCTTTCTTCCGAAATGCGCGAAGCGATATCCGTCAATGTACCCTTCAGGCCCTGTCGCAGGTCGCGTGGTTCATATCCAAGTTCAGCCCGGGCCTTTTCAAAGGAAGCAATCATTGATGTTCCGGCAGACGAGGCCAGCGCTTCGGCCGAATAGTGAGACGGAATCTTGAAGAATCGCTCCAGCGCTCCGGACAGCTTGGAGACAAGCCTGAATAAGCCCGGTCCCAAGTGAATGGGTGGGGGGCGTCTTCGGGTGATCCGGGCGGCCTCTTGGAGCGCTTCTACAAAGGAGTGAGTAGGTCCGGACAGGACGTAAGACTCTCCGATTTTGCCTTTCTCCATGGCCAATAAATGCCCGTTTACGACGTCGTCGACGTGAGCCCACGAAAGCGTCGATATCGCTGGAATCATGGGAAGGCGGCCGCGAAGGAAGTCCTTGAACATAAGTGCAATCGAGCTCTCGTCGCCCGGACCGTATACCGTGGAGGGCAACACAATGATGAGTGGAAGACCGTCAAAAATCATCGATTTTGCAACGTTGTAATGGGCCTCCCATTTGGTACGGCCGTATTCACTCAGGTGAGGGCCGTCGTAGTGATATGTCTCATCGACAAGGATGCCTTTGGTGTCTGAATTGACAATGATGGAACTCGTGTAGACCCCTCTCGGAATTTGCAGCTCCCTCATGGTACGCAGTACATTTCGGGTTCCACCAACGTTGATCGATTCCATCGAAGAATGACTGCGAAGGCCCAATGCATATTTGGCTGCGATGTGAAATACACCATCGGCGCCTTGCATTCCCGAGGCGATGGTCTGGCGATCCGTGATGTCCCCCTTAAATATCTCGGCTCCCTGAACCATCAGGTCCCTGGCCTCATGGGGCTTACGAACAAGTGCAGCTACCTCGTGTCCACTCTCCAAGAGGCGAATGGCCACGCGGCGGCCGATAAAACCGGTAGCACCGGTTAGGAAGTATCTCATGGAATGATTTGCTTGGATCTACGATTTCACGTTCGGGCCAATACGCCGTAAACCGACTGTGCATCGTCGGGCGATAATTCGTGTTCGACTCCGCCAACTCGAACCCTGACAGATCCGTCGCTGGCTGGCTGGTTGACCAGTGTAATCCGAACTCGCGGCAAAATCCCGAACGATTCCAGCCTTGCAAGCGTCGCCGGGTCGGAATCAGCCAGTCGGTGAACTAGAACGGACTCACCTTCTGAAAAAGTGGTCAATGGATCTGTTGAAGAAGGAGGGACACGTCCGTCGCGAGAAGGAATAGGGTCACCGTGGGGATCGTGCGTGGGGTATCCCAGCATTTCATCCAGCCGATCTTCAAATTCTTCTGAGATATGGTGCTCGAGCGTCTCGGCTTCATCGTGCATCTCTTCCCAGTTATACCCCATAATTTCCTTGAGGTAGGTCTCGAGTAATCGGTGATGCCGGATGATTTCGAGTGCGATCTTAATACCTGCATCGGTGAGCGTTACACCGTGATAGGCCGTGTGTGTAACCAGACCCATCCCGGACAGCCGCTTGATCATATTGGTTACGGACGCCGGTGAAACTCCCAGCGTTTTTGCAATCTCGGTCGTAGAGACCGGGTCTCCGTTGTGAAGTCTATAGATCGTCTTGAGATAATCTTCTACGGCTTGACTCAGCATAGCGGGAATTGCTGCTTGTGGGAAACGCCCATACCCTTATTCATTGAACCGGTTTCAGGAAAGTCGGTGACCATGGGACCGGTGCCCGATCTATGTAACTCCATGTCCGGTTGGCGCCCATTCTGTTCCCATATCCGAGACTCATGGTCGCAATTTATGTGGATGGACATCCCTGATGAGGGCTCGGGCCAATATTCGAGTCGGATCAACAATGATCGGGTTTTGAATCGAATCTGTTTTAACGGCAAGGGGTAGTTCTGTACACCCAAGAATTACGGCCTCAGCACCGTGTTCTCTCAGGTTTTCAATGGCTTCACAGACAGCGGACTGAGCTTCGTCGGTGACCGGATTCGAATACGATTTAATTCCCCAGTTTGGGTCAGAAATCGCCGACTGTAACGACCCCATAGCAATCGACTCGTCGGGTAGAACGGGTACCAACCCCGCGGATTCGACGCGATCGTCATAGAGTCGAAAGAGATACGTGCCTCTGGTAGCGAGGATTCCAATTCGGGAGAAGTCGGGATGGCTTTCTCGAATGAACGCAACGGTCTCATCGATCATGTTCAGCAATCGAATGTTTGGGGCAACATCTTCCAGGCACTTGAGGAGTTCGTCGAATATCGGTTCGTTGTGAGCAGTATTGCAAGCGATTCCAACCACCGTTACTCCGAGGTTCGACATCAAGGCAAGCTGCCTGGAGAGCTCTATAGAGGGATTAATAGTCGTTTTTCCCAACAAATAATCGGTTCGATTGGGCACGTATTCCGGCATCGAGAACAGTACGACGGGCAGATGATCCTGGTCGGTCTCAGCTCTGGTTTCTTCGATAATTTTCGCGGACAGGTCAAGTCCTGCTTGCGGCCCCATGCCTCCCAGGATTCCTATCAGTGGTTTTTTGGTCTCCATCGAGTCGGTTTGGAGATGATCGTTCGTGGCGACCTGGCGGCCATTCGTTGGTAAACCAGCGGCGATTCGTCGACCACGTGTTTATATTCAATCGGCCAATAAATACAAAAGCCATGCACAATAAGTACAATTGAGAGGAGCTAGTAACCATGTATTTCAATTTGCGTTGCGCGAACCGGACTTTGCGGCGATTCATTCTTCCAGCGATCCTGGCTTGTGCCTTTGCGTGGCCGAGTACGGTGCAGGCCTCAATCAGATCAAACAGCCCCTCGCGTCAGCAGCAGGCTAAGCCGCGAGCACGCGAGCTTGGAATAGCGCCCGGAGTTCTGAATCCAGGTCCTCTCAACGCCATCACAGATGTGGCGGGCGTCCTTGTTTCCCACGTCACGCTCATCGAAGGTACAGACGTGCGGACGGGCGTTACGGCCATTCTGCCACACGGTGGGAATCTCTATCAGGAAAAAGTACCTGCAGGATTTGCAGTCGCGAACGGGTATGGAAAATTTGCCGGCACCACACAGATCCTCGAACTGGGAGAAATTGAGACTCCGATCGTGTTGACGAATACACTTTCCGTGCCGCAAGGGATGGAAGGAATCATCGAATGGACGCTGGATCAGGAGGGAAACGAGCGAGTGCGCTCGGTTAACGCGATAGTAGGGGAAACGAATGATGGATTCCTGAACGATATTCGTGGCCGTCATGTCCGTAAAGCCCATGTCATTGAAGCCATCAACAAGGCACAATCGGGTCCGGTGGTCGAAGGTTCGGTGGGCGCCGGGACCGGTACCATCACATTTGGTTGGAAAGGAGGAATAGGGACAAGTTCTCGGATTCTGCCCGACCGACTGGGAGGATGGACGGTAGGTGTTCTGGCGCAGACGAACTACGGCGGTGTATTCCAGCTGGATGGCATCCCGGTAGGAAAGGAACTTGGAAAATATTATTTGAAGGGCGCGACCGATTCGGGAGACGCGGACGGTTCTGTCATTCTCGTGCTCGCGACGGATGCACCGGTGTCGGACAGGAATTTGACACGGCTTGCCCGCCGGGCACTCGCGGCCATTGGTCGTACCGGTTCTCCCGCAACCAACGGATCCGGAGACTATGCCGTTTCGTTCTCCACGGCCGAATCTGTAAGAAGGACACCCGGCCGGAGGTCGGAAGAATCGATGATCGCCGAGCTGCCGAACGGATCGATGTCTCCGCTTTTTCAGGCTGCCATGGAGGCTGCGGAGGAGGCGATCTACAATGCACTTTTCCAGGCAACCACAATGACCGGAATGAACGGCACGATCGAAGAATTGCCTCTCGACGATATCAAACGATTGCTGAGGATCTACGGTCGGTGAGTCCATTCACCGATTAGCCTACTCCGTGAAATTTTCGTGCCTACCGATTCCGCAATCCAGATTCATTGCACTCAGAATGGGGAGTCGTTAAATTATCTGGACTATACCCGTTACGTATCTATTTTCGAGAAAATAAGCGAATCGTAAGCGTAAAGGGCAATTATGCCCGGTGGTCTAATGGCAGGACAGCGGCCTTTGGAGCCGTCGGTGAAGGTTCGAATCCTTCCCGGGCAACAAAAAGTAGGTAGAATAACCAATCCGAATCGGACGCATACGCCGCTAGTCAAGCGCACACTCAGTCGAAATGCATAAGGGCAATCGCATCAGCATATTCTCAGGTCGTTCCAACCCCGCGTTGGCAGAAGCGATTGCCGCCAAGGCTGGTCGGGAGTTGGGCCTGGTCGAAATCAAGAATTTCTCCGACGGAGAGATCTATGTCCATTACGAAGAATCCATCCGGGGCTCCGATCTGTTCCTGATTCAGAGTACGCATCCGAATGCGGACAATTGGCTGGAGCTGTTCCTGATGATCGATGCTGCCAAGAGGGCATCTGCCGATCGAATTAACGCGGTCATACCGTACTTCGGTTACGCCCGTCAAGACCGGAAGGATCAACCTCGCGTTTCCATCGCATCCAAGCTGATGGCGGATATGCTGGGTGTGGCAGGAGTGGACCGGGTTCTGACGATGGATCTGCACGCCGCACAGCTTCAGGGCTTCTTCGATGTTCCGGTTGACCACCTTTATGGATCGGCCGTGTTTCTCGACCACCTGAAACAAATGAATTTGGAGAACCTGGCTGTGGTTGCTCCGGACGTCGGAGGGATCAAGATGGCCCGGGCCTATGCCAAACGGCTCGGCGGTGACCTCGCGATGATCGACAAAAGAAGGCCGCAACCCAACGTGGCCGAGGTAATGAATATCATCGGGGACGTGGACGGGAAAAATAT
>SMXL01000132.1 GCA_004356385.1 Bacteroidota bacterium | reverse complement strand
TCCGCGCGCGATTCGAGTGCTCCGAGAACAAAATCCCTTCTTTCACGGAAGGCGGCGACCATCTCGAGTATTGGAGCGCGATCCATTTCGAGAGCCGCGATTCCTGCTCTCTGTGAGATGCTGCAGGGCGCCGACGTAAACTGACTCTGAAGCTTTGCGGCTTGGGTTATGATGAGGCTATCTGCAGCCATATAGCCCAACCTCCACCCCGTCATGGCATAAGATTTTGAGAATCCATTCACCGTGACGGTCCGCTGTTTCATCTCCGGTATCGATGCGAACGACAAGTGCTGCGCGTCATAAATGATCTGATCATAGATCTCATCAGAAATGACATATACTTCAGGGTACCGTTCCAACACGTTCGCCAGCGCCCTCAGTTCTTCAGGGCTATACACACTTCCAGTAGGATTCGACGGAGAGCAGAGAATCAAAGCTCGAGTTTTATCGGTGATCCCTGCCTCCAACTCTGAGGGTGAAATCCTGTATTCTGATCCTGCGGTTGTTGAGATGGTAATCGGTCGTCCACCTGCGAAACGAACCTGCTCCGGGTAACTCACCCAATACGGAGCGGGGATCAGAACCTCATCCCCGGGTCCACATAGGACCGACAACACCTGAGCGATCGACTGTTTGGCACCGTTCGAGCACAAAATTTGATCCGGTGTGTAATCGATCCCGTTCGCCCCGGACAGTTTTTCACAAATCGCTTCGCGCAGAGCGAACATTCCCCGGTTCTCGGTATAGTGGGTAAATCCTTCCCGAATCGCCGTAATAGCGGCTTCTGCAATCGGTGCTGGAGTATCAAAATCGGGCTCTCCAGCACTCAAGCTAATAACGGGATATCCCTCTCGAATACGAGCCTTTGCACGGGCCGTCATCGAGAGTGTCGCGGACGGCAGCATACTGGCGACACGAGGGTTGACTTCAAGATCCATAGAAAGTGTTTCCATCCTAATTCTGTCTGATATCCAACATGCTCGGTAAGCTCATGGACGAACCTATGCATGCTTCGCTTTTAGAGCTTTCAGAACGGGCGGAGGGACAAATGACGATACGTCTCCATTCCAGTCATGAATTTCCCTTACGATGGATGCGCTGATTAATGCATGCTCCTCTGAGGTCATCAAGAAAACCGTTTCCAAATCCGGACTGAGACGACGATTGGCGAAAGCCATCCGGAATTCGAAATCGAAATCCGATACTTGGCGTAGACCTCGCACGAGCACGCTTGCCCCACAACTTCTCGCATAATCAACGAGTAAACCCTCAAATGACGTGACTTCAACATTCGCAAAATGTCCCGTGCACTCCGCGATCAGTTGACACCGCTCTTCCGAAGACAGCAAAACGTCCTTACTCGTATTCACGGCGACGGTCACCTGAACACGAGTAAAAATACGGCTCGCCCTTTCAACAATATCCAGATGACCGTACGTAAACGGATCGAATGACCCGGGATAAATGGCAAGACGATCATCCATGGAATTACTCATCATTCAATTGGTATTCGAAGATAGAAAGATGGGTTCGCCCATACGACTTCGAAGCGCTCAAGTCAGCTCGATTTGAGAATTCAATCCTTTTGTCGTGCTCAAAAACAAACAGTCCATCCGGTCCTACATGACGACCCATGATTCCAGGCAAATCTGAAATGTAGGCTAGGTCATACGGAGGATCTGCCAATATAAGATCAAAGCGATTTCGATTGTGCTTCTCTAAAAACGCTCGCACATCCATACGAAGAAACGTACATCGACTGGATACATCCAACGATTCCGCATTGTCCCTGGCACACGCGAGGGCCTGAGGATGAGAATCGACAAAAGTTACCGATTTCGCGCCGTGGCTCAGTGCTTCAAGTCCCAATGCACCGGTACCCGAAAACAGATCCAGAACGTGAGCTCCGTCAAGATCCATTCTGGAGGCGATCACATTGAACATGGCCTCGCGTACGCGATTACTGGTTGGCCGAGTCAATTCACCGCTGGGAACCGTCAACTTCCGCCGCCTGAACTCGCCGGATATAATTCGAATGCTGGCCACGATTAAAAACTGGAAAATGCTTGAGATCTTTCGTTCGATTATAACGCAGCCCCTAGACAGACTACAAACGATTCGAACTGAAATTCATCGTCAAATTGATCTGTTTCCAAATCAACCGTAGAAATAGGATTTAGAACCGAAACACGGTCGAAAAAAACAGATCCGAGCGTCTCAAGTTGCTCCTGACTCACTCCAGTTCCGTAGATGCGAACACGAACATCGTTGACCATCGTTACACCCGATAGCCCGAGGAAATGAACTGCAAAATAGGCGACGTCCCCTCGTTCGATTTCCGATCTGATTTGTGACGAAATCCACTCACGTCCTCTGGTCACCGTGAACTCGGTATAGGATGGATAGAGTCCAATGGAAAGCTGATAACCATCGAAATCGTCTTTCGAGGCCGTTTCACGGACGACGGCCAGCAGGGCTTCCGTAGAAGAAATCACGTCCGGTGATGCCTCGGGTATCCCGGACGTCACTGCGTGCAATCGCTGCCTGACCGGACCGGACAATTCAGAGACGAGAATCGGCTCAAGCGTCGGTGCCTGGGCAGACACTGTCGATGGACTCCGTGGTTGAGCCAGCACGGTTTGTCGATCTTCCTTGGTCCAGGCTTCATCGTGCATGAGAGCGGATTCGAAAGCCACGTTTTCCTGGCTCGATTCATCGTCATCGCCTGATATTCTCAGCGACTTGAAAATCCTCGCTGTCGGATGATGAATGGCGATCCGGAAACGGGTTGCTGTGGTGCCGAGGAATATTTCAGAAAGTGCATCCGTGACAACGTCCAGGTACTTTTGAGTACCGAGCTCAAACAGTACTTCGGACACGTCAAATTCGAAATCACAATCACCTAATCTCAATAGACGATGCTGTGCGCCGTACTGCTCCACTTCGGAATACCGCATGGTCGTACCGAAGAATTCTATCCCAGCTGTTGCAGATGCTCGCATTCATCATCTCCGACGATTGTTGCGCGTGTAGCCTTTACCTGCTTAGATCCCGTAGAAATACCAACTTACTCCCAGCTCGCTGCGTTCAGACGGGTGATATCACCGTCCAGAGTACCGATATAGTCGTCCGAATCGGGATCAGAAAGCAAATATGTGCTCGTCCTCGATGTGTCGTTAACGGCCAATTCGAAACGGTTGCCCGTTCGTGGCGAGTATGGAAGTGAATCGACCTGGAAACCAAGGCCAAACAAACTATCGGTGCTGGCCGCAAGAGCAGAATCTGCATGAAACCACATCACCAGAGAATCCAGCGACGTCACGTACCGTCCATTGCGACGCTGGTAAACGATCAATGCTTGACGGACATCATCCATGCGTGTGCGGGTCAACTCGGTGACCTCCTTCCTACGTTCCACTTCTTTATAAGGTGAAACGATTGAATCGATTAGAACGAAGATAAGAACGATGATCAGAACACCAAGAGCGGCCTGAAGGGCCAACTGTGTTCCGCGGCTGACAAACGCCATTTCGTGATTCGTAGGCTAGGTTTTTTTAACTGAGACCTGGTGGGGTGATGCACAATTTTACACCGGCCCCGAAAATAACCGTACACCGGGCGAAAAGCAATTTCAAGCTTTCGAACACCGGTACCGGTAGCACAAAACATTCATGGGCTAATTTGGTTCTTCAGGATTCGTTTCACTCCTTGGGTGGACTACTATGCCGTTCTAGAGTTGCTCTCTCAGCCGGGACCCCGTTGCCGAATTTGTTGATAAATATCGACCACGTTGCCACGCTTCGAAATGCGAGAAGAGAGTCGTTTCCGGATCCGGTCGAAGTCGCTCTTGAATGTGAAAAAGCGGGGGCAGATGGAATCGTTTTCCATCTGCGTGAAGATCGAAGACATATTTCGGATCAGGATGTCGAAAATTTGAAAATGGAGATCCACACGAAGCTCGACTTTGAATTATCCCTGGCTCCAGAAATCGTCACCATTTGTTGTCGAACGGTTCCGCACCTGGCTACTCTTGTCCCAGAGCGGAGAGAAGAGGTCACCACCGAAGGGGGTCTAGACGTCGTCGGCCAACTGGAGCAGGTCGGGGACGCCGTAAAGAGACTGTTCGAGTCCGGTATTCAGGAGGTCGCACTTTTCCTCGACCCCTCCCTGGATCAGATGGATGCCGCCGCCGAATCAGGAGCGAACGCTATCGAGCTTCACACGGGGGATTATGCGAACGCCAGGAGCCAGGAAACGAGGGAATCCGAGCTGGATGCGCTGGCTGCAGCTGCCAATCGGGCCCACAAAAACGGTCTTCATGTTCACGCCGGACACGGGCTTGACTATGAAAACTTCCCTTTATTTATAGAGCGGGTCCCTCATGTTCGCGAAGTATCAATCGGTTTCGCCGTCATTGCTAGGAGCATTTTTGTGGGAATCCCCAGCGCAGTTAAACAGATGATTCTCGTTGTAAAGAAGGACGTCCGGTAATTTCCCTACTCTTTTGGTGCCCCTGTTGGTTTGATAATGCCAGATCCAAACATAAATAATATCCATCGAAGTGGTTACGCGGCCTTGATCGGTAAGCCCAACGTCGGCAAGAGTACGCTGATCAATGCTCTTCTAGGTCAAAAAATTTCAATCGTCACCCGTAAACCTCAGACGACGAGACACCGCGTTCTAGGAATTCTTTCCGAGGACGATTATCAACTCATCCTCCTGGACACACCGGGAATTATTAAGCCGAAATACGGCCTACAGCGCGCCATGATGAAGAGCGTTGCAGGTGCGGCTCAGGATGCTGACGTACTGGTATTTATCGCCGACGCAACACGGGATAAAATCGATACGCATACCATGGAAATACTGGCAGGAAAGCCGACAATTCTGGCGGTTAACAAGTTGGATCTCGTCAGTCAGGATCAGCTTCTTCCACTCGTTCAATCGTACTCCGACGAAGTCGAATTTGAAGAAGTCATTCCAATCTCCGCGCTGAAAGGAACGAACTTGGATAAACTGATAGCCGAAATCGTGAATCGTCTACCGTTTGGCCCCCCGCTTTATCCCAAAGACGTAGTCAGCGAACATCCGGAACGGTTTTTTGTCGCAGAAATTATTCGCGAGAAGATTTTCCAACAGTTTCGGCAAGAGATACCGTATTCGTGTCAGGTGAACGTCGTCTCTTTTGAAGAAAGGAAACAAGACAAGACACTGATCCATGCGGACATTGTTATTGAAAGAGAATCTCAAAAAGGCATATTGATCGGCAAGAAGGGAGCTGCACTCAAACGTATCGGAAGCGTTGCCCGGATCGATATTGAAGATTTCCTGGGCGAACCCATCTTTCTCAAACTCTTTGTAAAGGTTCGCTCAGACTGGAGAAATCGCGATGCCTTTCTGAAGTCGTACGGCTACGACCTTGGGTAGGACTCTGCAGGGTATTGTTGACTACAATTTGGATGTCGATGGTCGCGACGGACGATCGACGACGAGGCGCAGAAAGAGAATTTTTTATCGAACAAGGACCTTTATCGTTTGACGACAAACGGTTTTGTTTCTCTGCGCAGCCCTTGACTCAGCCGAAGGAAATAGACGCCACTTGCCAGTGCGGACGAAGACCAAATCGTACGGTGTAAACCAGGATTAAGAATAGAATCGATTAGAATCACTACTTCTCTTCCCTGAGAATCGAAAATGGAGAGATGGACAGAGCCCGATTGTTCAATCCCAAACTCGATTTCGGCTGTTTTTTGGATGGGATTCGGGTGGATCTGAAGACGATTCGCGGATTCAATGGGTGATTCCGTCATCGTACCTACGAGACTCAGATCAGTCGTGACATTGTATACGTACTCAGGC
>SMXL01000131.1 GCA_004356385.1 Bacteroidota bacterium | reverse complement strand
TCGACGCCGGCTCCGCTTTTTTCTATTGACTTCGCTTTCCGTCCTCGCAAGATCTCCAAACGAGATGGCTTTTGCAGGACAGGATTGCTGACAGGCAGTCTGGACTTCATCCAATTCCATGGCCCGCTTCTCAACACTCATTTTCTTGTTCACTTCACGAATGCGCTGAATGCAGAACGAGCATTTCTCCATCACACCACGAGACCGCACCGTGACGTTGGGGTTGTGCGCCATGTGGATCGACGCTGGAAGCGTCTTGGTCCAATTGTAAAAGTTGAATCGTCGGACTTTGTACGGGCAGTTATTCGCGCAGTATCGGGTTCCAATACACCGATTGTAAACCATCTGATTCGTTCCATCGGGCGAATGAACGGTCGCTGCAACCGGACATACCTGCTCGCACGGGGCGTTTTCGCAGTGCATGCACGGAATCGGCTGGACCACCATTCGAGGCTCGTCGTACGTCCCATCGTCTCCGGAAACGAAATACCTGTCCATTCGAATCCAGTGGAGTTCGCGTCCGCGACTGACTTCCTCTTTTCCGACGACCGGAATGTTGTTTTCTGCCTGACAGGCGACCACGCATGCGTTGCATCCGGTACACGTGTTCAGGTCGATGACCATTCCCCACTGATGCTGATTGTAGTCGTTGTCCTGAAATTCTTCCGTTGTGGTCGGATGGTTTTTCTGCCAGAGTGTGGGATAATCTTCCCACGCCTCTCGGAGAGGTTCAGGCTCCATTTCCTTTACAAAGTCCGGGTTCTCAGTATACTCCTCGACGGTGGCGGCACGGAATAATCCGCGACGCTCGACTTCGAAGCCTTCTACTGGAAGGGCACCGTGATCCTGCGTGGATGCCACGACGTAGCCTGAATCCGAGAGGGAGACCTGGGCTCCGGTGGCAAAATTAAAAGACGTAGTCGTTCTTAAAGTGGAAACGTTCACACCGACTCCTGAACCGATGGCACCCTTACCATATACGTCCGTGTAGTCATCCAGATCGAAAAAATTCGTTCTGCGTTCCGGCCGCGTCGACCCGATCGTTCTGCCATATCCAAGGGTCAAGCCAATCGTTCGGTCGGCCACGCCCGGTTGCACCCAAACCGGAAGATCCGCGCTTCGCCCATCAATCGAGATTGAAATTCGATCCGTAAAATACCGACCTTTTTTCAACTTCATTTTGACGCCGATGGCTTCGGCTGTTTTCGGACTCATGACGGCCACGTTATCCCAGGTGACTTTCGTGGTTGAGTCCGGGAGTTCCTGCATCCATGCATTGTTCGCGAACGTTCCATCCAAAACCTTCCCATCCAGATGAAAAAGGATTTCGAAACCGGTTGCGTCGGAGCTTGAAACCGAGGACGGAACCGCCGCGCGACTCAAATCAGGCCGAACGGACCGATACTGGCTGTTTGGAAGAAATCCGTCGTGCAAAACACGAAGCCAGGATGCTTCGAAGTTGTCTGAGATAATCGTTCGCCAGGTCGATCGCACGTAATCGTAACCCGGTGTATCCTCTTGAGTAGCGAGAAGTCCGATAACTTCCAGGTCGGAATGGGCGTCTGCGTAAAGGGGCGCGATCAGCGGTTGAATAACCGAGCGAGTCCCGTCGGCCGCGCGGCCGTCGCCCCAGGCCTCCAGATAGTGGGTCGCTGGAATATGCCAACGTGAAGCAGCGGCCGACTCGTCTACATGAAGTCCGACGTGAATCGTTTCCGACACTTGAGACACGGCCTGAGCAAAATTCAGATCCGCCGGTGCATCGTATACCGGGTTGCAGCCGATCATGACCAGCACATCGACGTTCCCGGAGTTGATTTCCCCGACGAGTTCCTGGAGACTCGAAAGACGCGATGAGGCACCACGTTCCTGGGTATCCAGATACGAAACGGTCGTTCCTACGGCCCCCAGCCTATCATTGATGGAAGCAGCGATCGCATGCACATCCGCACTTTGATTTTCGCCCGCAATAACCAACCCGGATGAACCAGATGCGAGCAGGTCCTGTGCCATGGCTGAAATATATTCGTGGTCGGCGAATGCTCCTCCACCTGCGACTTCGACTCCCATCGCCGTCGACAGCGCGGCTGCGAACGCTGGAATTTCAGACGCGCGAAGTCTCAGCCGGTTGTCTGCCATGCCGCCCGTAATCGAGTAGCGACTCTCGACCGCGTACAATCGACTCATCTCTCCGTGACCATCAGCAGCTGCGCCAATGGCACTGTCGATATCGCGCCCGACCGAAAACCCTGCCGTTTGCGCCAGCATGTCTCTTTCTGTCGGACCCAGAAAGTCCGCGTCAAGGCTCACGATAGTGGTCGCCACGGACAGATTGTATCGGGGCCTTAATGACTGGCCAAATAATGATTCAGTAGCCGTGATTGCGTGATCGTCACCCGTGGACGAGTACTCAACCCATCGTAGGGCTGAGAATCGAGCCTGAAGTTGGCTCTGTAAACGGGTCATCGTGTGCGACGAGCTGGGTGCGCTGACCACAGCGATTCGCGTATCGGAAGCCAGTTCGGAAGCCAGAGAAACGAACTCACTCCAGTTGGTCCGGACTCCGTCCTTTAAAACAATCTGGGATCGGTCCGGATCATATAGATCTAAAAGGGACGCTTGTTCAAAAATACTGGCCGACCCCTCACTGTCAGGGTGTTCAGGATTCCCCTCGATTTTCGTAGGACGCCCATCGTAGCTTGCGACCAACACCGGTCGAATCATTCCTCGAAACGGCATCGCCGTCGCATAATTTACCGGTACGCCGGGTATCAGGCCTTCTGGTTTCTGAGCAAAAGGCAGGATATTTTCTACGGGTCTGCGGCAAGCCGTCAGTCCCGCAAGCGCCATAGAAGCGCCCATAATCTGTAAAAACTGTCGTCGTGACGCACCTGAAGGAGCTTCATCCGCTCCGGGAATGAACTCTCCCTCGGTGAAGTGATCAAATTCGGAACTCCCTGACAACTGCGCCTGACTCCTCCAATAGAAAGGACCGGAAGACTCTTTGGATCGAACAGAAGTGTCCAAGAGTGGGAGCTGGATCATCGCTTCCTGGTCCTGGAATTCGGATGAATCGTCGATTCTTCCTGTGTCTGTATGGTTTCCGATGGGGGTGCGCAACGTTTTAGATTACAAGCGAAATTTCTCAATAATGACAGGCAGAACACGCGGTCGGCGGACGAATATTTTCTTCTTTCATGCGAGCCAGGTTTCGTTCGAGGAAGTCGATGGGTTGCTCATAGCCCATCTTTGTGATTTCCGAGGTCGGCCGTAGGTGTTGTTCCGGGGCTCTATGACAATCCAAACACCACCGCATGGAGAGCGGCTCCTCCTGCCGAACCGTTTCCATCTGATCCACACGACCATGACAGGATTCGCAACCCACACCGTTATTAATGTGTATCGAATGGCTGAAATGCGCGAAGTCCGGCAGCTGATGAACCTTTACCCATTCAATTGAATTACCGGTTGCCCAGCTTTCACGAACTCCAACCAATGCCAGCGATTCAGTCTTGATCTGCGAGTGGCAATTCATGCACGTCTGCGTAGCGGGGATATTGGAATGCGCCGTGGTTTCCACGTTCGTATGACAATACCGGCAGTCGAGTCCAAGCTGACCGACATGCAGACGATGGCTGTACTCCACCGGCTGATCGGGCATATAGCCTACGTCGGTATACGAAGGGACGAAGTAGTACCAGAGAAAAACGAGAGCGAACACGCCTCCAGCCGCAGCGGCGACAAGTGAAATCGCGGGAAGAAAGTTTGCTCGCCTATGAAATATCTGCGGCATTCAGTGCCAGCTACGGAAATGTTGGTTGTGAGACTGGACGTGATCCAGGTTCTTAACTTAACGACGAATGATAACTCAAACTCAAATGCGGGTGCTTGAAATTAATTCTAATAGGGCACGCGGACGATTAGGTTTATCTTGATGTTATTTAATGTTTTAGATAGACTATCTGTCCATCGATTCTTCAGCGAAACGTTGACTGATTAAATTTTTCCGGGAGCAGTAAGTCTTATAAATCGAATCGTCAAGAGAATCGCAGCACATCCGAGTCCCGAAACCAGACCCCACCAAAGACCGACTTCGCCCCAGCCCAAAACGAAGGCCAGTCCGTATGCGGCGGATAATCCCACAGGCCAGTACGAAACCATCGCGAGCATCATAGGCGTCTTCGTGTCCTTCAGCCCTCGGAGCGCCCCCATCGCGGACACCTGGATCCCGTCGAACACCTGGAAAACTGCCGCGATTCCCAACAGTCTGACCGCGATGTCTATTACTCGCTCGTTCTCTACAGACCCCAGGTCCAGATACAACGAGATGACGGAGCGGGGCGCCGCCCAAAAGAGTATGGCTGTAGCCGCCATGAAAGCCACCGACAATCCGATACCGACAAAACCCGATCGAATAACACCGTCCCGGTCGTTCGCTCCTACCGCCTGCCCAACTCGAACGGAAGACGCTATTCCAATTCCGAGGGGGACCATAAACGTAAATGCTGCACACTGAATGGCCACTTGATGAGCAGCAAGCTGAGCGGTGCCAATCCAGCCCATCATCATCACCGCAATCATGAACAAGCTCATTTCAACCCCCATCGAAGCACCAATCGGCCATCCAATACGAAAAAGCTCTTTGAAGTAGTGCGGATCTGGCCTACCCAACTTCGAAAAAATGCCGTACTGGGAGAAGGATTTTTTGGCAGCTGAGTACGTTACAAGTCCGAGAAAAATGGCCCAGAACACGATACTGCTGGCCCATCCCGTTCCCACCAGGCCCAATTCGGGAAAACCCAATTTTCCGAACATCAGAACGTAGTTGGCTCCAATATTCATGACGACTCCGACCAACGCGATCGCCGTAACCGATCGGGGATTTGAAATCGCCTCGTTGAATCCCCTGAGCGCAGCAAATCCAAGAAACGGGAATATGCCCCAGCTGATGGCCCTCAATACGCAGCTGCGCGCGCGATCGTCGGTTCCGACTGACCCAACAGCCTGAGAATCGGAGCCGCGTTCCAAACAAATATGAATGCCGGAATCGTCAACACGACAGCGAGCCACAATCCCTGCCGTACGCTTCGTCCTATTGGGTCGTCGTTTCCGGCCCCAAATGCGTGAGAGACCATCGGACCAACCGCCATGACCACCCCCATACAGAAGATCGTGGCCGTATAAAACATCGTATTTCCGATAGCCACTCCGGCGAGAGAATCGGGCCCTAGCCGACCAACCATTACCGTATCCACGAATCCCAGAGAGATGTGTGCCAGTTGCGTAATCACAACGGGACCGGCAAGAGCCAACATCGCCCTGATTTCCTGCGGGTATGATTCGCTTCGGTTTAAATAATTACGCATACTTTAAACGAGACGGCGGGTGCTAATGAGGGTCGGAAGATAGGATTCTGAAGAACAACTCCCGATACCGATTGCACCGGGTTGCGTACCCTTGCGCTCGCTTACTAGCCGGTCATTCCATGCACGTCGTATCTTTCGGAATCCATGGAGCACAGGCAAACGCAGATCGCCCCTGACTTATTCGATTCGATGGACGCGCAGGTCCAACCGATTGATCTGAGCGTCATCATCGTGAATTACAATGTCAGGGATTTCCTTGAGCAGGCCCTGAAAAGTGTACTCGAAGCCTGCGAAAACCTGTCCACCGAAATCTTTGTCGTCGACAACAATTCGGCTGACGGTTCGGTCGAAATGATCCGAAGTAAATTCCCCGGAGTCACGTTGATCGCGAATCAGGAAAACACGGGGTTCAGCCAGGCCAACAACATGGCCATCCGTCGAGCCCGAGGTCGCCATCTCCTTATTCTGAATCCAGATACAATCGTTCAGGAAGATACGCTGACCCGCCTCGTGACGTTCATGGATCAACATCCTGACGCGGGAGCCGTCGGCTGCCAGATTCTGAATCCGGATGGCTCATTCGCTCAAGAAAGCAGAAGGTCGTTTCCCACGCCCGACATTGCATTTTATAAACTTACCGGCTTGAGCAAACTCTTCCCCAAGTCGCGCCGGTTCGGTCGGTATAACATGACGTATCTGCCAGTCGATGAGACGGCTGAGGTGGACGCGCTCAGTGGATCCTGCATGATGCTGCGTGCCGATGCGCTTAACCAAAACCACGAATCTGAGGGCGAACTGGGGGCCGGGCTGTTCGATGAGGCCTTTTTCATGTACGGGGAAGATCTGGATCTGTGCTACCGAATTCAGAAAGCCGGGTGGAAAATCTTTTACTACCCCGGGACCCAGATCATTCATTATAAAGGCGAGTCGACCAAGAAGGGAGATCTTCTCTACGTGCGCCTGTTCTACGGGGCAATGCTCCTGTTCATCGAAAAGCACCATGATCCCAATCGTTCGCGATTCCTCAGATTCCTTCTCCGAGCCGGAATTTTTGCGAGAGCCGGCCTGAGCCTGTTGAAAAGTAGCTTGAGTGGCGCAACGGCCCCTATTCTCGACTTCGGAGTTGTCTTTTGTACCGTGAGCGCCGTCGCTCTCGTTCGCTGGATCTGGATGGGCGGCCAACCTGCAGCTCTTTTTTATGGAACCGTTGCACCGGGTTATGCGCTCGGAACCGTCGTTGGTATCTGGATAGCCGGAGGATATCGTCGATCGCCGAGTGTGCCCCTTCGTCACGTGTTTGTTGGGATTGCCGTCGGATTCTTCGTCGTGGCGTCGGCCTCGTATTTCATTCCAGCCATTGGGTTTTCGCGAATCGTCATTTTGGTGAGCCTTCCTCTGGCCGCCTCGTTCCTGTCCGTATGGAGGGGAATCTGGAATGCCAACCGCGTTGATATCAGAAAGGCTCTCTTGGTTGGAGACGCAGAGGAAGCAGGTCGGCTTGCCAGGATGATAGAATCCCACCCGAGGCCCCCGTTCATGTTGGAAGGATTCGTGAGCGGCTCTGACCCAAGTAACGGTTCTCCGCAATACGATTCGTCCCGACTGGGGAGATTCAGTCAACTGAGAGATATCATTCGCCTTCGCGGGATTCACGATGTGGTCTTCGCGGCGCGCGGATTATCCAACCAGATGATCTTCAGAACCATGCAGGACTTGCAGGATCTGAAAATTCAATTCCGGATGTTACAGGAAGGAAGCGATCAGATTATCGGCAAAGCCTCCGTTAGCCAACTTTCCATGGGAGCTACGCTGGCTGAATTGCCTGAGGTAGTTGTACTACGATCACGAAGAGCACAGCGAACGTATGACGTGATGATGTGCCTCGGTGCCGTTATTCTCCTGCCGTTCTCCCCTCTTTTTCTCTCCCTAGCTCGACTCCCGATCGCAGCTACACTAAGGAAACTGCGCTGGTTACCGGCGGTATTATCGGGCCAAATGTCATTGGTCGGGTGCTCAGAGGGGCATCTTTCCTTGATTCCGGATACGTGGCGCCTCAAAAAAGGCGTTTTTTCAATCACGAACACGTTCACGACTCGGGAGTTGGAGATCGACGATCTAACTCGTGCATACTGGTTCTACGTTACCCACCAGTCGCCAGGCCTGGACGCGGACATCATGATTCGATCTCTCCGTGAAGAAAGTTCTGGCTGACGTAGATCTTCCCCACTCACCAACCCGAACAGGGTATGGCAACCGACCCATCCACCCACCTTCTAGAGTTTGAAAAGCCGCTGTTTGACCTCGAGACGAAACTCGAGGAAATGCGCAATCTCGGATCGGAGGATCCGGCCCCTGAGCTGTCGACCAGTATCTCTGAACTCGAGAAAAGGGTAGAGGAGCTTCGTTCTTCGATTTATCAAAATCTGACACGGTGGCAGCGAGTCCAGATCGCCCGACACCCACATCGCCCGTATACGCTGGATCACATAGAAGCCCTTACCGATGGCTTTATAGAATTGCACGGAGATCGACTTTTCAGCGATGATCCGGCGATTGTAGCTGGCTTCGCGACGTTTCTTGGCGAACGACATGGATACCGCGACCGGAGTGTACTGGTAGTCGGCCATCAAAAAGGTCGAGACACCAAGAGCAGGAAGTATAGGCGATTTGGTATGCCCAATCCCGAGGGATATCGAAAAGCTTTACGGCTGATGAAATTGGCCGCCAAGTACAAGAAGCCTATCATCACTTTATTGGATACACCTGGAGCGTATCCCGGGATCGAGGCGGAAGAGCGGGGTCAAGCCCAGGCGATCGCGACCAATCTTTTTGAGATGGCCCGGCTTCCAGTTCCCATTATCGTGGTAATCATTGGTGAAGGGGCGTCGGGTGGCGCCCTTGGAATCGGGATTGGTGATCGGATTTTAATGCTGGAAAACGCCTGGTATTCTGTGATTTCTCCGGAAAGCTGTTCATCAATCCTTTGGAGATCATGGGACTTCAAGGAAGAGGCTGCTCGGGCTCTAAAACTCACCGCGCCGGACCTCATGGAGGTCGGCATTATCGATGAGATCGTACCGGAACCCATTGGAGGCGCTCATAATGACCCTGAATCGATGTTTCAGAGCCTCGGCGGAGTGATTGCCCGCCATCTTGAGAATCTCGAGAAAATGACCACGAAAAAGCTGCTCAAAGCCCGACTCGAGAAGTTTGACGCGATGGGAGCCTATTCTGAAGATTAATCTCCTCATCTTCGAAAGCTGAAATGATTGAGTTTTTCCACGAACACCGTGTTCGATATCGAGAGGCAGACCCGATGGGCATCGTCTATCACACCCACTATCTGGATTATTTCGAAGTAGCTAGAACGGAAGCGTTGAGAGATGTAGGCTTGCCTTACAAATCGCTTGAGGACGGTGGTGTGTTCATGCCTGTAGTGGATCTCGCTCTTTCCTATAGACGTCCTGCCAAGTATGATGACCTTCTCGTCATTCGAACTCAGATGACGATGTCTGAATCTGCCACTCGCGTGACCTTCGACTATGAGGTCGTTCGAAAAGGAGAAACGGACGTGCTCGTGACCGGCCATGTCACGCTCTGCTTTTTTGATCGGAAGACACACCGACCCGTTCGAGCTCCCGAACACATCGCCTCACTCATCAACGAATACGCATCTGGCGAGAGCACCTGACGGAGGTTTTCGCCTCAATTGAACGAGTCCCCATGGCCGGATCGAATCATTCAAACGAACCCAATAAAATGTCCTTGGAATCGCGAAGCGAAATTTCTGGACCGAATTTGAGCGAGTTCCCAAGTGAGTTTCTCAGTGACGAGGCGTTGAATAGGCTTATCCAGACCTGCCTCCTTGAAGATCTTGGAACGGGTGATATCACATCGGAGCTCACTCTTGAGCCAGGCCAGAGCGCGGAGGGTCGGTTTCTGGCAAAGGAGTCAGGGGTTCTCGCGGGACTCGGTGTCGCCACGCGGGTGTTCGAGCGAGTGGACCCATCGGTTTTAGTGGATTGGAAAACCGTGGACGGTGCTCGAATCCAAGCGGGTCAGGAATTTGGCACGATCGGTGGTCCGGCGAAAGCCATTCTCGGCGCGGAACGACTGGCATTGAATTTTCTCCAGCGAATGAGCGGGATTGCGACGGAGACGGCGCGATACGTTGCCGCGATCGAAGGGAGTGACACGGTTATTTTAGATACCCGAAAAACGGCCCCGGGTCTTCGAGCATTGGACAAATGGGCCGTACGTCTCGGGGGCGGCCAGAATCACAGAATGGGTCTGTTTGACATGATTCTAATCAAGGAGAACCACATTTCCGCCGCAGGTGGTATTGAGCAGGCCATCAATGCCGTGAAAGAAGCGGCAGAGGCCGCACACGATTCGGGCACGCCCGGGAAGAATTTGCTGATCGAGATCGAGGCCGCAACACTGAACCAGGTTCGTGAAATTGTGGTCATTGGAGGTGTCGATCGCATACTGCTGGACAATATGGTTACCGTGGGAACAGACGGGCAGATTGACGCATCGACGTTGTCCGCCGCCGTAGCCTTGATCGACGGGCGTTTTCAGACCGAAGCTTCGGGAAATGTATCTCTTGAAACGGTTCGGTCCATCGCCTCGACTGGAGTGGACTTCATCTCGTCCGGCGCACTGACGCACTCCGTGAAGGCACTCGATCTTTCCCTTCTTCTCGGGTCTTAGCGCCGGTTATCCTGACTGGAATCGGTATCGTCTCGAATACTGGACCGATTCCACGAAGAATACTTTCAGGATTGCAATGACCGGAACGGCCATCAGCAAACCAAAAAATCCGAAAAGTTGACCACCGGCTACGACGGATACAACAATCAACAACGGATGCATTTTTATTTTTCTCGAGATTACCATCGGTTGAACAACGCCGTTGTCGAGGAGCTGAATCAGAATAAACAATACGACGATGAGAAAGGCAGTGGCCGGAGATCCTCCGCTCACTAGAATTACGGTCACCGCAGTGACGGCACCCGTCGACGGCCCCAGGTACGGAACGATGTTCGCTGCGCCTGTAAATATTCCGACAGGAAGGAAGTAGGGAACGTCTAGAATCCAGAGGGCCGCAATCGACAGAACCCCGACAACGAACGCCTCAATCAGTTGACCCCGCAGGTAGTTGCCCAGTTGACGATCCATTTTGAAGAGCAAGCCAAGGGAAAATTCGAAATAGCGATTGGGAATCAGAAGGAAGGTCGTCTTTTTCAGCATTCTGCCGTCTTTCAGGAGGAAAAAAACGATGAACGGGAATAGAGCCAGATTCCCGATAAACGAAAGAGCATTCGGAAGAACAGCAATGATACTTGGCATCCGTTCGCCTAGATAGGCGAGAATCGAATCCAGGAGGTCCACCTCCTCGAGACCCAGCTTCCCGATCCAGCCGTTGATCCTCATATTCGCCGAATCGAATGTCGCCGTTGCCCGGGACAGATCCATGGTTAGAAGCTCCTCGAATTGTGCAACGGCTGCAGGTACGAGAACGACGAGTACGGAAACCACGAGCAGGCTCAGGGCTGCGAAAACGATGGAGGCTGCTGACGTACGATTAAGACCCCGCCGCTCCAACATCTGAACGGCTGGATCGAGCAGATACGCGATCAGCGCTCCCAAGGTTAATAGCGCGATAAGGCCCGGTAACAGAATTGCCAGGATGAGAATGAGGACTACGGTACCCACTCCGACAATCCGGATCCCCCAACGAGGTGCGCGATTCGTGCTCTCTGCGAATGTCATCGTTCCCCTGTCTCACGAGTTCTCATGTCGCGGAGCTCTACGTCGACGGCCACCAGACGCCTCCCGGCTATTTGAGCGAGATGAAGTAGGATTTTGACTCCGAGCTTTGGCCATCGTTCGATCAGGTCCATGAGTTCGGGGCGGAAAAATCCCCAGAGGACACACTCGGTTCTTGCGGCGGCTGTTGCGGACCGGGGTACTTCGTTCAGGAGAGAAACTTCTCCAAAAAAGGAACCTACCCTAAGTGTGGTAAGGACTGTCTGGTCGGGCTCCGATCGAATTTCCACCTCGCCTTCGCCAAGGATATACATGCCTACCCCGGGATCGCCCTGACTAAAAATAATTTCATCCGGAGAAAACGTGCGTCGATACAGGATTCTTTCAACGGCCCGGAGCTCTCTTAAATTTAATTCTTCGAATATGGGAATCGTTTCGAGTAATTCGAGCGTCGAATCTTTCTTCGGGTCACGGGCAAATATGTTCGACCAAAATCCACTCATCGGGGTTACCTCAGACCCAAAATGCCGATTCTGACTCGGATTTACAATCTGGGTAGAGGTCCAGGTCAGAATCTTCTTCAGAACCCCCTTCAAACGTCATTGAGAATTGATTCGGCGTGTGCCAGAATGAATCCAGTTGGGATTTGGGTGGTCTTTCATACTTGAGTTGGTATCTTTTGGCGTACATTTGATAACTCCCGCTTCTCAACAGACGACCATCGATCGCTCCTGCATTCGACAGCTACTGCGCGACATTTTGACTACGCATTAACGGAATCATGCTTCAGGAGCAGAGTCGTCTTTTCCAGCGCTTGCTGTTTTTCTTGGACGCCGGCATCATTGCCTTCGCGTGGATCCTGGCCTATTACACCCGTTTCGAGTTCTTCCCGGCGATCGAATTTCTGACATTGCCGGAATGGCTACC
>SMXL01000130.1 GCA_004356385.1 Bacteroidota bacterium | reverse complement strand
TCATAGTCGAGCGGGCGGCCCCCACGCCGAAGTGGAAGCTCTTCGCGAAGCCGGGGATCTCGCTATGAATTCGACCCTGCACGTGACGCTCGAGCCCTGTAATCATACAGGCAGGACACCACCCTGCACGGAGGCGATCGTGAGAGCAGGTGTCACTGAAGTGAGTTATGCCGTGCGGGATCCAAATCCGTCAGTGTCTGGGAGTGGACATGAGTATTTGGAGAATGCTGGACTCGTCGTTCACGAGGGTCTTTGCGGGGAAGAAGCAAGGCACCTGAACCGCTTTTACATCCACGCGGTCCGGACTGGACGGCCCTACGTGGTAGCCAAGTTTGCGATGAGCCTGGATGGAAAAATTGCCACTCGTAGTGGAGAGAGCCGGTGGATAACGGGAGCAGACGCCCGTGCTGAAGTTCACAAACTTCGGAGTGTCGTCGATGCGGTCCTCGTAGGAGCCGGCACGGCCATTTCAGATAATCCGCTTCTGACGGCGCGAATGGAGGGGTATGAAGGCTCTCAGCCGAGACGAATCGTGCTGGATAGTCATGGTCGCGTGCCCATTGAATCCGCAATGTTTGATTCTGAGTCGTCCGGAGGTTCGGTGGTGGCCACAACGGATGCCATGCCCGAAGAGCACAGGCGGGCGCTCGAAAAACTGGGCGTCGAAGTATGGACTTTCCCTCGGACCGGCTCTGGCCAAGTAAAACTATCTGTTCTCCTCGACGAGCTCGGGAATCGAGGTACCAGAAGCCTTTTGGTCGAAGGCGGGGCCGACGTCTTCGGCAGTTTTTTCGATAAAGGACATGTACAGGAGCTGTGGGCGTTCGTTGCTCCAATCATTATCGGAGGCCCTGAGGCACTCAGTCCAGTTCACGGAAATGGTGTTCCGCGGCCTAGTAAGGCCACACGACTGGGTAAAACAAGTCTTGAGAGATTCGGGGATGACGTTCTGATTAGAGGTTACGTAATTCAATCAAGTAGAGTGGAGAAGGAGAATGTTCACGGGAATTGTTGAAGCGATAGGCACAACGACACGCCTCCAGAAAACAGATGCAGGATACAAGATGACGTTTCGAGCCCCATCGGTTGTCGATGGATGCAAGCCCGGGGACAGCATCGCCGTTAACGGCACTTGCTTAACCGTAACGGAGACTACTACCGATTCGTTCTCAGTGTGCGTCGCACCGGAGACGCTCTCGCGTACGAATCTTGGGACTGTAAAAGTGGAAAACGGTGTCAATTTGGAACGTTCACTAACGCCTACAAGCCGGATGGGAGGACATTTTGTTCAGGGACACATAGATGCAACGGGTGTGCTCGTGTCGCTTCGCCCGGAGAAGGATTCGCTCTGGGTAACTGTGGGGGTTGACCAGGCGCTATTGCGGTTGATCGTGCCCAAAGGATTCATTGCACTCGACGGCATTAGCCTGACGGTCGTAGACGTCTTCGAGGACGGCTTCTCCGTCATGCTTGTTGACTACACGCAGAAGCATGTAACGCTCGCCGATCAGCGAATCGGATATCGAGCGAATGTCGAAGTCGACATACTGGCGAAGTACGTCGAAAAGATGATTTCCAGCCGCTTAGACGCCAAGGGTATCATCAGCCAGAAATTTTTGACTGAACAAGGCTACAACTAAAATTAGCTATGAAATTCAATACGATAGACGAGATCATTAGCGAATTGCAGGCAGGTAAGCCTGTAATTGTTGTGGATGATCAGGATAGAGAGAACGAAGGTGATTTGCTCGTCCCGGCCCAGTTCGCCGAGGCTGAAATTATCAATTTCATGGCCCGGGAAGCGCGAGGGCTTATTTGTATCGCGATGACAGGAAAAGTGTTGGACCGTCTGGGTATTCCGATGATGGTTTCGGCGAAGGAGAACGGAACGCGTTACGGAAGCCCCTTTACCGTATCAGTGGAAGCGAAAACAGGAGTGACGACGGGAATTTCTGCTCATGATCGGTCCCGAACCATTAAAACGCTCGTTGACGCGACCAGTACGTCAGACGATATCGTTATGCCGGGCCACGTTTTCCCGCTACGCGTTCATCCACAGGGGGTGCTGGCTAGAAGAGGTCATACAGAAGCCGGAATTGATCTGATGATGCTTTCCGGTTTGGCTCCAGCTGCAGTTGTCTGCGAGATATTGGACGACGACGGGACCATGGCCCGTCGGCCGAGGCTGATGGAGTTTGCCCGCGTCCATGGTCTTCGAGTCATATCGATCGAAGATATTGTACAGCACCGCCTTCGTCATACTGCAGAAGAAACCGTCACGCGCGTTGACGCTGCGGTCCTACCCACTCGCTTTGGCCACTTCACCGTCACCGCATATCGAGACCGCGACAACAATGAACACCTGTTCCTCAGTCATGGCCACAGAAATACAGATAACCCGCTGGTTCGATTGCATTCCGAGTGCCTGACCGGCGACGTGTTGGGCTCAATTCGTTGTGACTGTGGAGAGCAGTTACACAGCGCTCTTGAACGTATCGTGGACGAGGGAGAAGGATATCTGGTTTATTTGCGTCAGGAAGGACGCGGGATTGGTCTCATCAACAAAATTAGAGCGTACGCGCTGCAGGACGAAGGGCTGGACACCGTCGATGCGAACGTGTGTCTGGGTTTTTCACCGGATGAACGAAGTTATGCGGTTGCGGCGGCAATTCTCCGGGATCAGGGAATCTCAAGCGTGCGCTTGATGACGAACAATCCAGACAAGGTGTCTGATTTGGAGGCAAATCAGGTGCGGGTGGTAGAACGCGTGCCACTACAAGTAGAATCGAGTCCTGAAAACAGGCGCTATTTGAAAACAAAGGCAACGAAATTGGATCATTTGCTCGCCGAAGATCTCTGATCCCGTCCCCACAACAAACTATACGGAGCTTTTTATGGGTCAGGTTTATTCAGGTGTATTGAACGGAAGTGCACTCAAGATGGGGATTGTCGCATCCCGATGGAACGAATTCATGGTCGGAAAACTGGTGGAAGGAGCCGTAGATGCCCTCGTCCGACATGGGGTCGATGACGATCAAATCGATATTGCGTACGTACCCGGTAGCTTTGAGCTACCACTAGGTGCAAAAAAAATGGTTGAGAGCGGGCGTTACCAAGCAGTGATTTGTCTGGGCGTGGTCATTCGAGGGGCAACCCCTCATTTCGACTACGTCGCAGGCGAAGCGTCTAAGGGCATCGCTCAAGTTGGGCTTCAGAGCGGTATTCCCGTCTCTTTCGGCGTTCTCACATGCGATACGATTGAGCAGGCCATCGAGAGATCTGGCAGCAAAGGGGGAAATAAAGGATTCGAGGCCGCCGTAACGGCCATTGAGATGGTCAATCTGATTTCGGCTATCGAGGCAGGATAATCTAGCCGGTCACCCTTACAACGGCAGGCTGAAGCATCAAAAAACGTCGACAGGGCATTTCCTCGTCGAACGTTGCAAGTGTCCAATCTATTGCACCGAGACGAGCAACAGTGTCAGGTTGCCCTACAAGGATTCGAATCTTGAACCTCCTGCTCCAGAGATAGAGGGTACTATTGTAAAATATCGGCCTTTTGGGTACACATGGGACGATTTATGATGTACGCCCAATACGGTGTTACCGACATGTTACCGAAAAAAAGACGATTCTTATTACTTTTTCAAACGATTCAGAGTAGAGAGCCAGCCTCCCGTATGAATTCGAGCATAGCTGTTGAATGTGGTAGTAACGGGGATGTTTTTTAATGACCATTCCCATGGTGCCCGCTTCAATTACAGATTCAATTTTTCGGATGTCAGCCAACATATCTAGATTAAGATTCTAACCTTAATTAAGTCGGTTTTTCGACAATCAAACAGCCGACGCAGGAGAGGTCCATCTGACGAAGGAGCCATTGTCCGTCACACGTCCTGATTTAGTCGCAGAATGGCATTCAGAGAATAACGGACCGTGGCTACGTGACGACATTCGTGTTACCAGTAGTCGAAGGCTATCGTGGAAATGTACAGAGGGACCTGATCACGATTGGCAGACTTCCGTTAATAACAGGTCGTACGGAAGTGGTTGTCCCTTCTGTGCCGAACAGAGAGCATCGGTGACAAAGTCTTTAGCAACCTAAATCGAGATTTGACGGAGGGCGCCTGCTATTGCATCATATGCACTGTGCGTGTGGGGAACGGGATCTCGATACCACTTTCATTCAGGGTATTGTAGATCAGCTCCGTCATTTCCAATTTCTTGGCAAATTGCTTCCCATAATTATCCACCCACACCCGGGCCTGCATGTCGAGGGAGAAATCGCCCATATTCAAGAAGAGCACCTGGGGTTCAGGCTCCTGCAAAATGTCTTCCAGCCGGCTGATCACATCCAAAACGATCCGTTTAACCTCGGCCACGTCACTACCGTAGACCACCGCGAAATTCACGCCGACACGGATCGACGCATCGGGTTTAGTGTAGTTCTTGATCCGGGCATTGGCTAATTGCGAATTCGGAATGGAGATCACTTCGTTGTCGTAGGTCCGCATCAAGGTGGTGCGAAGACCGATGTCCAGCAACACTCCCGTTTCGTTGCTCTCGAGCTGGACCTTGTCACCCACATTGACAGAACGATCCAATATGAGCTGAATGCCTGAAAAGACGTTGGCTAGGCTGGTGTTTAAGGCCAAGGCGACAGCCAGACCGCCAATACCGAGGGCGCCCAGTAGAGGGCCTATTTGAACGCCCCATTGCCCCAGGATGATCAGAATACCAAGGATGACAACGCTCATCTTTACGGCCTTGCGCAAGAGGGGCACCAGGCCTTTGTCCATGGTAGACGCGGTTCGTTCTATCAAGGTCTTTTCCAGCCATTTTGATATGTCGTCAACCACGTTGATCGCACTACGTATTATCAGCACAGCAAGAACAGAAAACAGTATCCGCTCGGGAAAGGAGGTCGGCAGAGCTAGAGGCGTGAGAGCCACCATCAGACCGATGACCGGAATCGAATAGGTTACGAGTTTCTTGACCGCCAGTACGAGGATATCATCGACCTCGGTCTTGGTCTTTTGGACCAACCCGAGTAAGACAAATCTTAGGATCCCGCGCACGACAACAGTCAGCACCAGTGAAAGGATGAAGATCCCCAACGACTGACTCCAAGGGTTTTCAAGATAGGAACTTAGTGTGTCGACAAGAGCGTCCATGGAAATCCTCCTATAAATTTGTGTGGAAGTTAGTACTTGATCATACAGGTGCCCTACGGGAGTATTTGCTGACAACACGTGAGCTATAATACAGTCGTACTTATTTCTGCTGGGATGCTAATTGTGGCCCTGAGCAGTATGCCGTATGGCTACTATACGCTGCTAAGAATCGTGGTTTTCCTTTCTAGTGCGTACGGGACTTACAAAGCTGTTCAAGTGAAGTCCGAATTCGTGTCATTTCTTGACACGAATTGTCATTACCTATAGACGTTACACAAAAAGGAATGGCCCCTAAATTACACTAAACAATGAATTAGAGGCCGTTTTCAATGTTGCCCTACAAGGATTCGAACCTTGAACCTCCTGCTCCAGAGGCAGGCGCTCTGCCAATTGAGCTATAGGGCACGGTTGGATCGAGGCGCCAAATTTACGATGCAGTGGAAGGCATTGCCAGTTCTAAAACAGCTTGTTTCGGACTCTTAAGCTGTGGATGCCTGAGCTTGGATTTCTTCAGTTTGTTCTACACCTGACGAGAGGGGAACGACGTCCGATACACCAACCGCGCGCCAGGAGGCAACTTTCTCGACGATAAGATTGCGCACATGATCTCGCAAATCTGAGGCCTTCATTCCCAAATCCGAAACGTCAACAGGATCGAAAACATGGATTTTTATTTCGGATTTAACCGTGAATTTCCAACTTTTCTTGGGTAGGGCATCAAATGTCCCATCGAGGGCAAGGGGTAGAATGGGAACGCCATGTTTGATGGCGAGGCTGAACGGGCCATCGGAAAACGGTTGAATTTGACCGTCGGGTGAACGGGTTCCGTCCGGAAAAATGATCACAGAGACACCCTTCCTTAATCTGTCCTTAGAATCGATAAATACTTTGGCCCGACTCCGTAAACTAGTCCGATCGACAGGTATATCTC
>SMXL01000129.1 GCA_004356385.1 Bacteroidota bacterium | reverse complement strand
CAGCCGTACCATTCAGGCTGCTGTCGGATACAGGACTCATTTTAGAAGAGAGTCCAACAGGACAAATTCAAACTATGGGATATCCGCCCGCTCCGCATTCGGAGGGAAGTGGCGATCTCGCCTATTATCAACTATAAATCACAAGCACGGCGCACCCAATAGTGGGCGTTTTAACGCTATACAGAACTCGATGCTGACTCGTTTTTCAGACATAATGAAAATGATTCTTTTCTCCGGCATCTCGTGCTTTGGCTACGCATGGAATAGTACTCCTATCTCCGTTTCGATCGATGAAAAGAGGCTTATGAGTGCCTCCGGTCTTTGCCAAGCTGATCTGTACACTCCCAGGCAGCGCCTGGACGAAAGACGTATATGTCTAAAGAAATTATTATCAATGCTCAACCGGAGCAGACCAGAATCGCCATTGTCGAAAATGGAGATCTGGCTGAACTCTTCATCGAGACCGACGATTACGAGCGGACGATTGGCAACTTATTCCTTGGCAAAGTTCGCCGGGTCATGCCAAGCATCCAAGCCGCATTCGTCGACATTGGGCAGAAACAGGATGCCTTCTTACACTTTTCAGATCTGATTGACAGCTTACCTGATTGGCTGGAATTCATCAAAGAAGACCGGCCGAATGTCGGGACGTTTCAAACAAAGTATTCTCATCAGATCACCAAGAAGGGACGGCATCATCCGCGCAGAGATTCGGGAAGTCGAAATTCTTCGGACGGCGCCGACACTGAATACGAAATCGAGGAAGTTGGCGACGCTAGGAACCGCGGAGCCAAAGAACACTCGCAAATCACCGATCGATCGTCTCGTGGCCAACGGCGATCGAGTCAGCACCAACAGACTCGGGATGCCAAAGGAACGAGAGATTCTGGCCGTACCCATGATCGAACCTCTGACCGATCCTCCGACCGGACGAATGGAGCTTCTGGAAATCCGAATCCAGTACAGTTCCTCAAAAAAGATCAACCGATTCTGGTCCGCATCAGCAAGGAGCCCATTCAAGCAAAAGGCAGCAGGATTACGACGGATATTTCGCTCGCCGGTAGATTCCTGGTCCTGGTTCCGATGGCGAATTACGTTGCGGTTTCAAAGAAAATCGTTTCCTTCAAGGAACGTCGTCGTCTACGCGCGCTTGCAAAGAGCTTGCTACCAGAAGGCTTTGGTGTGATCGTACGAACGGTCGCGTCGGGACAAAATGCGAAAGCTCTCGACACCGATTTGAGACTGCTTGTCGAGAAATGGCGGAAAGTTGAACAACGACTGGCGAGCCACCGGGTACCGCCGACCGTCATTCATGAAGATGTAAACATGGCCTCGTCAATCATTCGAGATTTTTTCTCGGAAGACTTCGACCGGATACTCATCGATAGCTCGCGCTTGTACCGAAACATAAAGGGGTACATCCAGGCCGTGGCGCCGAAGATGGCTCCGAAAGTGAGGCAGCATACATCAAGACAACCGATCTTCAAGGCCGTAAAAATTGACAAAGCGGTCGATCAAGCGTTTGAGACGAGAGTGGACCTGCCTTCCGGCGGATATCTTTTTATAGAACATACCGAGGCGATGCACGTCATCGACGTCAATTCGGGTCGCGCTGGACGAGGGTTAGGTCAGGAGGAGAACTCGCTCAAGGTAAATCTCGAGGCGGTCATGGTTCTCACTCAGCAGGTCCGATTGCGGGATCTTGGAGGCATTTTGGTGGTCGATTTTATCGACATGCGACAGGAACGTAACCGGCGAAAGGTATATGATCTGCTTCGCCGCGAGTTCAGGAAGGATCGCGCTGTTACAAAAGTGCTCCCGATGAGCGATTTTGGTTTAATCCAGATCACGCGTCAAAGACTGAGACCCAGTATTACGGCCACGTTCTCCTCCGAAGACGTGACCGATTCGAAGGATGGACGTCGAAACGAGAAAACGGGTCTGCAGCAGGTGGTTCGTCAGAAACACAGACCGCCAATTGGTGCGGATGATGTAACCGCGAAGATTGAAGATTGGCTCGTGGCCTTTCGAGAATCAGGCCGGTCAGGACCGGTGAAACTCATCGTTCATCCGTTTACGGCAGCCTACCTGAATCGAAAGTTTCCGTCGCAGCATACACGGTGGTCTCTGAAACACAAAATTCGGATTCGTGTAGAGTCAGACAATCGAATGGATCCGCTGGGGTTCAGATTTTTTGACGGAAAAACAGGCAAGGAAATTTCGTCTAGGCCAAAGAGGCAGAATCGCAACCCGCGAAGAAATCGAGGGAAAAAGAACGGCGGTGACCGCAAACAAAATTAGTAAGCTGGTCGCTCTCTCGATGCTTTTCGTTCTTGGATGGACGATTGAGACTGAAGCCAGACAAAGAAACTACGGTTCGCGGGGCGCGCCGCGTCAGTCCGCGGGTATTTCTTTTTCGTTTCCGGATTTTTCTCAAATCGACCCGTCCTGTTTGAGCAGCGACGAGGCAGGAAATTGTACGGTCTTGCAGGACGAATCATTTTCCGATCCTATATATAGCATTTTCTACTCCAAACCAGGGATATTCGTGTCGGTTGGGCGTGGAACGCAGGAAAGTGTGAACGAGGACGGGACGGATCTGGAAATCTTGCAGACCGTTATTCAGTTGAGTGGTGCGCTAAGACCCTTTCCAGCGCTGCCCGATGCGAAAACACAACTCGTGGTGCCTGTCGCGCTTCACAGTGGCTATCGGCGTCTGTCTGCAGACGCTTCGACGGGATCCTTCGATCGTTTTGAATCAACGGTGCTTGCTCTCGGAATTGGTGTGGGGCTGCTGCACGAAACAGGATCTACCCGCATTTCCGCGCATGTTATTCCGTTCTTTGGATTGGCGTCGAGTTCGTTCGGATTCGGAAGTGGCACCTCTTCACTCCTGGATGCTGGCGTAGAATTGACGGTTGGTCCGATTTCAGGAGAAATTGGGATCACGTTAGGCTATTCGTTCCGTTGGCAGAAATGGGATCTGGCAGAACAGTTTGGTAACGATCAAAATTTCATTGGCAAGCAGCATGGAATCCGAATTGGCGTAAATTGGTAGAGAGCAGGACGAGACTCAATCATCCGGATGCAATCAGCAGCCACAATCGAAGCAGGAATGAAGTCATCACAGATCGCCAAAGAGCTCGAAGATGCCGCCCGTCAACTGGACGTAAGGGTAAGAAGAGAGAAAGGAAGCTTCAGAGGAGGATTCTGTATTCGCAAAGGGGAAGAGATATTGATGCTCAACCGTCAACATCCACCTGAGATTCATGTAGCTGTCCTGGCCGAAGCCCTCAGAAATCTACCCGTTGATTCCGTCTATTTGAGACCCGCCGTTCGACATGCGCTCGACGAGGCCTGGAAAGCCAACCCGCTACTCGATTTCGAGACGGAGGACGATGACTGAGGACGAAGAAATTCAGATTACTATTCTCGGGACGGGGACGTCGACGGGAATTCCTGTGATTGGATGTTCGTGTAAAGTCTGCCAGTCCGATGATCCTCGGGATAATCGCCTTCGGTGCTCGTGCTACATTAGGGCCAAAGGCGTTGATTTGATCATTGACGTCGGCCCTGATTTTCGCACACAGGCCATGCGGGCGGAAATTTCAAATGTGGATGCTGTACTGATTACGCATCACCATTTTGATCACGTTGTGGGTCTTGACGATCTGCGACCTTTCCTGTTTGAGAATCGAACTGCGATTCCATGCTATGCGGCTCCCAACTCGGCCGAAGTACTCAATCGGATGTTCGGATACATTTTTCGGGACGGCAGCTATCCAGGAACGCCCAATCTGGAGTTGAAGGCCGTAGAAACCCCGTTTCAGGTGGTCAGCCGGTTCAACGAAACAGAGAAAATTACAGCCATTCCGGTACCGGTTGAGCACGGTGATCTTCTGATTTACGGATATCGAATCGGAAAATTTGCCTATTTGACGGACACGAGCCGCATACCGGAAAAGAGTTTATCGCTGCTCGAGGACCTGGACGTACTCGTACTCGATGCCCTACGACATCGCCTGCATACAAAGCACCTTACGATTTCGCAGGCAGTAGACGTTGCGAAGCAAATCGGAGCCCGCCAGACATATTTCATTCACATGGCTCACAGCGTCCTTCATGCTGAAGAAGACGCTAAGCTTCCCGACGGCATCGCTTTCGCCTACGACGGTTTGTCATTTTCGACCGGTACGTAGAATTCTCTCGTGCGTGAATTTTGCGACATCGTCTCGTGTATTTTCGGCCATGGGTTGACACGGTTAACGGCACGATAAATGAGAAATGAATTTATTTCTGACCGGACTTCTCGACGACATTGAGCATCTTCGAACGGAGTTGAGCCGGCTGATCTCCGATCTGTCGAATGAAGAGCTACAGCGACCTCCGAGACCGAATTCATGGTCAATTATATCATGCGTCGGGCACCTTACTAAAACGGGACGAGAATATTTGCCGCTCCTGCACCGAAGTGCCAACAATGCACCGACGATCAACCGCGCCGATTCGCTAGACTACCGGCCGACATGGATGGGCAAGATCTTTCTATCCAATATTTCGCCTTCGTCCACACGGCGCCTGCCTGCGCCAAAGAAATTCAAGCCCGGACCCACACTTGACAGCGAGTCTACCCTGAGTGAGTTCGGCGTTCAGCTGGATGAACTCTCTGAACTGATTCGAACGCTCGACGGAAAAGATTATAACCGGGTTCGTTTTGCCTCTCCTGTTTCGCCACTGATTCGATTCTCACTCGCTGATGGGCTCTCAATTGTGGTCATACACGCTCGTCGACACTTGGCTCAAATCGCCAGAACCAGAAAAGTAGTTCTGGAGCTCGGCGACGAGTACCGCGCTCAGGCGACGTTATAAGTCGTATCGTTCAAAGGGACGAGCCAGACCAAACCCTGCTTCGATGATCGATTGGGCCTCACTCGAATTCAGGTCAAGAGCAGGATTCGTGTGATTCAGATGGATAAATCTGATTTTTGAGCGTTGATTCTCCGGAAGATCTTTCAGACGATCCATGGTATGGGAGATAAACGGATGCGGAAATCCACTCATATCTCTCCCCGGAATTTCACCGTTTGCAAAAAAGGAGCCGTCAATGAACGCGATGTCGACGGATTGCAAAACCCCTTCCAATCGATGGCCCTCATCTTCCCATTCTTCCCAGCTGTCGATATCAGGAATAAAAAGGGCCGTTCGATTGGGCCCTTCAATTCGATAGCCCACCACTTCGGCGTATTCCTGACGGTGGGGAACGATAAACGGAATCACCTGAATCTGGT